>CAZPZL010000044.1:0-12253 GCA_964590925.1 uncultured Granulicella sp. | reverse complement strand
GTCCTAGCCAGAGGTTGTTGTCGCTGCCCAGTTCGCCACTGTTCGCGCTCGATACGGCCAGTTCACATTGGCGAATCGCATCGTCGGCCATATCCTGTGCGTAGAAGACGCGGCAGTAAAGCTGATGCGCGAGGGCGTCGTTGGGATTTGCTGCAAAAGTTGTGCGCAGGATGAGCGTGGCATCGTCTACGCGGCCCTCCTGCAAGGCATGGAAGGCAGCGGCATCGACGCCCAGCGCGCGATCAGCGGCCGAAATATCGGCGAAGAGCAACTCGGCACCCAGCGCATTGGCACAGATGGAACTGGAAAAGAGAGCAACGAGCGACGCGAGCAAGGACAGATAAGCGAACTTTCGGCTCACGTTCATCTGGCTCATGCTCCTTTGTTTAATTTCCTATCAACCGGACCCTACTGGACTGGAGTGACTTCGAGACCGCTGCTCAACTCGCGGTTGGTGGTTGCGTTCAGGGCCACGACGTCGCCCTCGGCAAGACCTCCGAGAATCTCCACCTGATTGAGATTGATGACCCCGGTCTGAATGTTGGTGCGTACGAGTTGGCGATTCAGAATGCGGAAGACATAGGGTTGCGCTCCATCGCCGTGCAAGGCCGAGCGCGGGATGCTAAGGACGTGTAGGTGGCGCATGGTGGTGACGGTGACGGTGACGTTGGCGTTGGGCTGTAGTGTGCCGTCGGCATCGTCGACATCAATGATGCATTCGCCGACGTTGCGCGTGCCATAGCTGATGATGGTGGTGGGCACCTGAGCGATGTGTCCATGCCAGGCAGCTTCTGGCTTGGCGGGCCATGTAATGGTGACCGGTTGTCCGACGGCGAGACCGCCTATCTCCGGCTCGTCGAAGTACGCGGTAATGCGAATGTGCTTGAGATCTGCGACGTAGACCAGATCGTTATTGTCGGGGCTGGCACTGACGGAGTCGTACTCGGAGACCGGGAGATAGTAGACAGTGCCTGCGATGGGCGTGCGAATGTCCACACCGGCGTAGGCGCGCTGGGCTGCGGCAACGCTGGCTCGCGCGTCGGCAAGCTGCGCCTGCGCGCGCGCGCGATCCGCATCGCCGTAGCGCTGTGTGCTGTGCTGCTCGATGCTGTGCAGGGTGTTGTCGTCCAGCTGTAGGCGCGCGCGCGCGGCGGCGACTTCGGCTGGCGAGGCCGCTCCCTTTTGCTGAAGCTGTTCAAGCGAGGCCAGCGTGGCGGCGTCCTCGCGATGCTGTAACTTGGCGCGACTGGCGTCGGCGGCGTAGCTGTTACGCTCATCCTGCGAGCCGCCCTGATTGATGTCGCTGACGGCAAGCTCGGCAGCGCGCAGAGCGGAGTTAGCCGAGGCGAGCCGCGCAAGCGCATCCGTGTCGTCCATCTTCAGCAGCAACTGGCCGGCCTTCACCTTGTCGCCCACATCGACGTATATCTCCTGCACTTGACCCGAAGACTGAGCATGCGCCTGATAATCGTCCATCGGCTCAACCTTGCCGTTGGTCGAGGAGGTCTTTATCAAATCCTGATAGCCGACCGAACGGGCAATGACAGAGACGCGTTCGCGGGTCAACGCGTGAACCGCATAGATCGCCAAAACGACGACGATGAGGGCTGTCCCCCAGATTGCAAACTGCGAAGCGCGATTTGACTTGGGATTAAGGGCCATGTCTTCAACTATCAGTATATAAGACGATCCACCACGGAATGCGATCCGTTACACAGCACAATGCGAAATTCCCTTGCTTAGACGGTACATAATCTGTATGCCCCCGCAGACAAAAGGAAACACAAACCAGACCAACCCAAGAGCCGGGCGAAATGGACATCCCCCGAAATAAAAAAACGATGCGACCAAACGGTACCGTGTGGAACTATTTTATAGAACCCGACCAGAATTGCAAAGTTGCGCAACCCCAGTCTGTGGACGTTCTGGGTACAATCGGAGTTGTTATGAAAACTGAAAACATCGTTTCACACCCGGCAAAACTAGAATCGCGAATTGGCCAGTTTTTCTCGGCAGGCGCTGCTGCTGTTGACGATCCGCGCGCGCTCTACGCCTTTATAGAGTTGCGCAACGGGATCGAGAGCGGTAGCCTGCGCGCGGCCGAACCGGATGCGGAGTCGCCGACTGGATGGCGGGTCAATGCGTGGGTAAAGCAGGGAATACTGCTGGGATTTCGCATTGGCGCGCTGGTCAGCATGACGAACGGCGGTACGCTCTCGTTCATCGACAAGTCGACCTATCCGGCGCGCAGCTTTACCACTGAGGATGGTGTGCGCATCGTCCCCGGAGGCAGTTCGGTGCGCTCGGGCGCGTACGTGGCGCGTGGAGTAGTGATGATGCCGCCCTCATACATCAACGTGGGTGCATACGTCGACGAGGGAACGATGGTGGATTCGCACGCGCTGGTCGGATCGTGCGCGCAGATCGGCAAGCGAGTGCATCTGTCAGCGGCGGCGCAGATCGGTGGCGTGCTGGAGCCGATCAACGCCTCGCCCGTCATCATCGAGGACGATGTGCTGATCGGCGGCAACACCGGAGTGTACGAGGGAACGATCGTCCGGCACGGTGCAGTGCTGGCCGCCGGAACCATCCTGACCCGCGGGACCCCGGTCTACGATACCGTGAACGCCACTATCCTCAAGGCCAACGCAGAGACCCCCCTGATTATTCCCCCCGGCGCAGTCGTCGTCCCCGGCTCACGCGCTGTCACCAAAGGCTTTGGCTGGCATTTGGGCCTCAGCGTCTACACCCCCATCATCGTTAAGTACCGCGACGAAAAAACAGACCTCTCCACCTCACTCGAGGATCTGCTGCGATAGGGCTTGACACTCTAAGTACGAAGTAGCCGCAGTTTTATCTCGGAGTAACTACCTATCGTTCATAGGAACGGCACTCGAAAGGGATGCTCTCATGTCGAACCACAATAAGGACTACGCAGGTTAGAGCGGTTCCCGTAATGATGTATGCCGTAGTCGAACGACAATAAAGCAGATTCCTCCGCTTCACTACGGAATGACAAAAAATCCGGTCTACATAAATTCGGGAACCGATCTAAATATCTTCTAAAACGTATCGACATATTGTTCGACAAGAGAGATCAGTCGAATGAGATTTATAGACCGGGCCTTCGGCCTGCATGGATTTGCATCGAACGGCCCGTTGGCCCTTGCCAGGCGTCGGCAAAGCAATAGCAATACAACATCAGCAGATGCTTCTATATGTCGATAGGGCCTAGGGCTTCAGACTTGCGGTCTTCTGCGGCGACTTGTCGCCGTCTTCCAGTGCCAGAGCCTCTGGCAGAAAGCTGGTTGCCCTGGTAATCTCCGGGTCGGTCTGGGTGCGTACCTTCAATCCTTCCAGTTGTCCGAACTGCGAGGTAAACAGTTCCGCCTTGATGTTGGCTTTGATCCAGTCGAGCGAGCCTGTAATGTCGGCATCGGTATACTCCATCTGATTGGCTTTCAAAAACGCCTTGAACTGTTGCATCACCGCGTCGTCGACAACGAAGTCCCGGCTCACCATGTGGCTTGCCAAGTAGTGTTTGCCGAAGTTCCCAATCCCACCGTTGACCAGCACATAGTGTTGCAGTAGCGAAATCTGGAAGTGGTTCAGGTCGGGCACGTCGATCTTTTCGTCCGGCGTTATTCCGCCTCCGCCGTAAACCGTGCGCCCGGAGTCGGTCAGTTTGACCTCCAGATTCGATTTATCGGTTTTCTTGGCGTCGTCGCGCAAGACGTAGTAGTCGTACAGCGACAGCCCTTCATACGAGCGTTGGATGAGCCGTCCCGATGGCGTGTAGTAGTGGTAGGTTGTCAGCGCCAGTCCCATCGTGTTGTCGTCGAGCTGGAAGACGGTCTGCACCAGTCCCTTGCCAAAGGTCGTCTCACCGACGATCAGCGCTCGGTCGTGGTCCTGTAGCGCACCCGACACGATCTCAGCTGCCGACGCGGTATTGCGATTCACTACCACAACGATCGGGTATTTCTCCGTACCCTCTTCGCCGTGCGCAGCACGGTAGACCTGATCCGGAAAGGCGCGTCCGTGCTGCGAGACGACGATTTGCCCCTCTTTTAAAAACTTGTCCGAGACGTTGACCGCCTCATTCAGCAAACCGCCGGGATTGGCCCGCAGGTCAAGAATCAGCCCGTGCAGCCCACCGTTATTCGTCTGAAACTTATCGAGAGCTTCACCGACCTCGCGGCTGGTGGATTCGGAGCTGAAGTTGGAGATGTGAATGTACCCGACGCCCGGCTTCAGCATAAACGCGAGATCGACCGAAGGCCGCGGAATCGCATCGCGAATCAGGTCGAAGGTTAGTGGCTTATCCTTGCCCTCGCGCTGCATGGTGACGATAACGTGCGATCCCTTCGGGCCCTTGAGCATGGCAGCCACAGCGGCTGAGTCCAGCCCCTCGGCGCTCTTGCCATCCACCGTCAAAATCATGTCTCCGGGCAGAATTCCTGCCTTGAACGCAGGCGTTCCCTCGAATGGAGCCATCACTAACACATGCAGCACACCCGCCTTGTCCGGCTGGGGCTGAATCTGCATTCCCACGCCGTAGTACTTCCCATGCTGCTCCTCACGCATCTGCGCGAACGCCTTGGCATCGTAGAAGTTGGAGTGCGGATCCAGCACATGCAGCATCCCTGGAATCGCCCCGTCGTAGATTGCCTTGTCCACCTTGTCGGTATTCAACGGTTCGGCGTAGTTCTTCTCCACCAGTGCGTAGACATCTGTGAACTGATGCAGCGAGTCTCGCAGCGTGCTCTCGTCCGTGGCCGACTGCGCCGCAACCCTTTGCCCTGCCAGCGACCCAATCGTGGCGCAGCCAGACAGGAACACCACAACCGAGAAAACCGCGCGCCATCTTCGCCGTGCCTTCTGCGTGGAATTGTCTGCCGTCAGTTTGGAGTTGTCTGCCATCGGTTTGCGGTCAGGAGCCATCGGCTTGAATACCCTCAATCTGTCGCGCAATAACAACGATTGCTCGAATCAATTGGCTAGAATCGCCTTGTAAAAAGCCAGACCAGCGTGGGTAGAGTATAGCATCTGGAGGAGGGCCGCGGCGTGAGCTGAGCGCGTAGCAACAGGGCAATTTCATGAATTGAAGATACTTTGGCGTCCCCAACAGGATTCGAACCTATGTTGCCGTCGGGAACTGACGGAGTCCTGGGCCGCTAGACGATAGGGACGCTTGCAGACGGGCGGTGCTGCCCGCAGCAGATCAATCCTACACCAGCGCGTAGATGCTGAGTGCCGCATCGCCCTGCTTCAAGGTCCTGTTCTGGGCCAGATCGCCGTATCTTTGCGCTAGGTGTGTCTTGCTATTGTGCTCGGCGACGACCAGCGCGTCTGGCGCAAGGAGGACTCGTCCGCGTGCGCTGCCCAGCAGGTGCAGTGTGTTGGTAAACTCCAATTCGGCCTCCCACGGCGGATCGAGGTAGACCAGATCGAGGTGCTGTGCGGCTTGCGTTGTTTGGTTGGGCGCAGACGTTTGCGCTTCCGCCTGTGTCTTCTGCGCTGCCTTGACGAGCCGCTCCAGCAATGCTCCGGTGCCGCGTTCCTCCAGCGTAAAGCCGCGGGTGATCTGCAAGGCTTTCAGGTTGGCGCGAATCGCCGCCAGAGCAGGCTCAGACTTCTCGGCAAACCACACCTGCGCGGCACCGCGACTGATCGCCTCGATCCCAACCGCCCCGGTTCCAGCGTATAGGTCGGCGAAGCGGCAGCCTGCGACGCGCGCAGCGAGAATGTTGAACAGCGTCTCGCGTAGGCGGTCGCTGGTGGGACGCGTCGCACTGCCGCGGGGAGCACCGAGTTGGCGAGAGCGATAGGTTCCGGCGATAACGCGCATCATTTATATACTAGTACCGCGAACAGGCGAAATTGATCGTCAGGATTGCAAGAAGCAAGAAGCAAGAAGCAAGAAGAAGCAAGAACAAAGGCAAGTGCAGAAGCAGATCCCCTTCGCGGAGGACAAACAAAAAGGACGTCAGACAAAAAGGGTGCTAAACAAAAGGGATGCCAAAACACGAAGTGATTTTCAGCTATTGTGGATGTTGCTGGATCTGTGGGTTTGGAGGCGGTTGAATGTTGCGACAGGTGTGGATTGCGACTGTCGGTTTGGCGTTGGCACAGGGTTTGGGACGTGCTGCGGCGCAGGATATAGGTACGCAAGATCTGCCCGGTGCGACGCGGGTGACTCGCGTGGCAGAGGGGCCGATTGATGGTCTGGTGCGAGTGGACGCCGACACGATTGCGTTGACGCTGCCGAGAAAAGATCGGGAGGTTGCGAGCGCTACCAAGTTGCTGATACACGACTTCGACTTCAATGGCGAGCCGGTGCCAACCGACAAGCTGCACCTGCGCCAGGTTGCTCCCGGTGTGGTCGAGATCACCAGCGTCGCCTGGGAGGTTGGCTACTGGCGATTCAATGTGCGCGACGCGGCCAGCTACTTCGGGTTGGGTGAGCACTTCGACACGCTGGACCACGCGCACACGGTGGTCAAAAATCTTTCCATAGATAACGAGGGCGCAAAGGGATCATCGACCTACAAGCCGATTCCATTTTTTATGAGCACCACCGGCTACGGCCTGTGGGTGGATACGACAGGTGAAGCAACCTTCAACATGAACGCCAGTGACCGGGAAGAGTTGGTTATCGATGCAACGGCTGCCAAGCTGCGCATCGTTCTGTTTACCGGGCCGGAGTTTCCCGTGATTCTGGATCGCTTCACGGCTCTGGCAGGCCGTGCAATCGTGCCGCCTTACTGGGCGTTTGCACCGTGGAAGGCGCGGGATTATCACCAGAACTCGGCGCAGGTGGCCGAAGACGTGGACAAGACGCGCGCACTTGGCCTGCCCGCCAGCGTCATTCTGATTGACTCACCCTGGGCCGCAACTTACAACGACTACAAGTTCAACCCACAGCAGTTTGACGACGCGCCCGCTATGGTGAAACACATCCACGAGCAGGGATTCAAGCTAGTTTTATGGCACACCTCGTGGATCAATTCAAAGTCCGATCCGCCAAAGGAGGCGGGCTTTGCGGGTAAGATCACGCCACTGGCCGAGAACTACGCTGAGGCCGCAGAGCAGGGCTTGTTCGTCAAGAATCGCGACGGCAGTCCTTACGTCGGCCGCTGGTGGAAGGGTGAAGGGTCGCTCATAGACTTCACCAATCCCAAGGCAAAGCAGTGGTGGCAGGACCAAGTTCGCCAGGCGATTGCCGCCGGAGCTGACGGCTTCAAGGACGACGATGCCGAAGGAAACTTCCTCGGCGATGTGAGCTTTGCCGATGGCACCGACCAGCGCCTCATGCGCAATCGCTACGCCGTGCTCTACAACAACGCCGTCGAGGAGCTGATCGAGCGGGATCTGAAGAGCAACGGCGTGCTGTTTGTGCGCAGCGTAACGACCGGCGCAAACGGTATTGGCTTCCTGTGGGGCGGAGACAACGAGGCCAGCTTCTCGCCGCAGAACGGCCTGCCAACGGTGGTGACAGCGGGCCTCGGCGCGGGCTTGAGCGGAATGCCGTTGTGGACAGCGGACCTAGGCGGATATAAGGCAACCGAGTCTACACCTGACGCCCGCCTACTGATGCGTTGGACCGAGTACGCAGCGTTTTCTCCGGTGATGGAAGTGATGTCCAGCGCCAACATCGGACCGTGGGACTTTGATGCGAACAGCAAGAGCGGGGACAACAATGGCACTGTGGGATCGCATCAGGCGTTGGATGTCTATCGCCGGTATGCCGTGCTGCACATGAGTCTATTTCCCTATCGCTACGCTGCGGCGCTAGAGGCGGCGAAGACCGGGATGCCGATCATGCGCTCTCTGGCCTTGCTCTATCAGGACGACGCACAAGCTCGTGCGATCAAGGATGAGTACCTCTTTGGCCCCGACCTGCTGGTGGCTCCGGTCGTCGACGAAGGTACCGCGCGCGTGGTCTATCTTCCGGCGGGCGCGTGGATCGACTATTGGACCGGTGAGCCGGTTGCTGGCGGCAAAGTCGTGGTGGCCAACGCTCCGCTCGACACCATTCCCGTCTGGGCGCGCGCCGGTGTGATTCTGCCCAAGATTCCCGAGGATGTGATGACACTGGTGCCGCCTAGTCAGAGCGGAAATCATCTGGTCAAATCGCTCGACAACCGACGGGTGTATGAGCTGATTGGCGGCTCATTATCTGGCGAGGTCATCATCACCGATTTCGAGGGACGCCGACTGGAACGCACGGCAAACTCGCTGAAGATCTCTGGCGGTCCGGCGGCGCGCGTGAGCCTGCGCTGGCGCCTCACAGCGGTAGAGAATGTCAAGGTAAACGGCGTCGCAGTGAAGCTACAGAGCGGGCCTGACGGTGCATCGGTCGAGTTTGACCACTCATCCGAGAGCTTGATCGAGTGGCAGTAGGGCGGTTTCACTAATAGTGTAGAGGCTTGCTCGTGAGCAAAAAGCACATTCCTCCGCTTCGCTGTGCAATGACAAGTAAAGCTGAGGAATAACAATAATTTTCACTCTATAAGCAATAGGGAAAGTGCTCTAAATTCCCTCGCCCATGCTGACGCTGTCGGTTCGCTTCAACTGCTCGGAGCGGTACTGCGCACTCTCCTGCTGCTCAACGGTGAAGGCGTTGGCGGGTTCCTGCCATGTGGTCTGCTGCATCTCGCCGTCCAGCCGCTCGATGCGCATCGACAACTGTTTGACCTCGTCGGCCAGTGCAATGATGACGTCCGAGAGCGGATCGCTGACCTCGTGGGGATCGGTGATAAGCACGCGCTTGCCGTCCTGATAGACGATGTGAGCGGGCACGCCGACGACGGTCGAGTCCGGGGGGACGTCGCGCACCACGACCGAACCTGCTCCCACGCGCGAATTCTCGCCAATAGTAATATCGCCCAGAATATTGGCATTGTTGCCGACGAAGACGCCGTTGAGCAGCGTCGGGTGCCGCTTGCCGAAGCCCTTGCCGGTGCCGCCCAGCGTCACACCCTGATAGAGCGTCACATCATCGCCAACGATGGCCGTCTCGCCGATGACGACGCCCATTCCGTGATCGATGAAGAGGCGACGTCCCAGTTGTGCGCCGGGATGTATCTCCACCCCGGTCCAGAAGCGCGTCACCTGCGAAAAAAAACGCGCTGCAAGACGCAGATTCTTGCGCCACATCCAATGCTGAACGCGATGCGCCCAGACCGCGTACAGTCCGGGATAGCAGAGTAGGACCATCGCCTTCGAGGCTGCTGCCGGGTCGTGCTCGAAGACGCAGCGAATATCCTCGCGAATGGATGCGATCAGATTCATAGGGCGATGGCGGAGGTTGGCGTGGCAAGAGCCTGATTGCGCAGCTCGTCGAAGAGGACGGTCGAGAGGTAGCGCTCGCCGAAGTCCGGCAGGATAACGACGATCAACTTGCCAGCGTGCTTCGGCAGGCGTGCCATTTGTACGGCTGCATGAACGGCCGCGCCGCCGGATATGCCGACCAGCAGACCCTCCTCTTTGGGCAGACGGCGAGCCATTGCGAAGGCCTCGTCGTTGGTCACGCGGATGACTTCGTCGATCATCTCGCGTTTCAGCACGAAAGGGACAAAGCCCGCGCCGAGACCTTGAATCTTGTGCGCTCCAGGCGTGCCACCAGAGAGCACGGGGCTGTCGGCTGGCTCGACGGCGACGGTCCAGAAGCTGGGTTTGCGCGCCTTAATGAACTCGCTGACGCCAGTCAGCGTGCCGCCGGTGCCCACGCCTGAGACGAGAACGTCCGCGGTTCCGTCGGTATCGCCCCATATCTCCGGGCCGGTCGTATCCATGTGAATTCGTGGGTTCGCTGGGTTGTCAAACTGTTGTGGAATAAAGCTGTCGGGCGTCTCGCGTTGCAGCTCTTCTGCTTTGGCGATGGCTCCCTTCATGCCGTTGGTACCGGACGTTAGTACGATTTTAGCTCCGTAGGCGAGCAACAGAATGCGTCGCTCCAAGCTCATCGTCTCTGGCATGGTGAGAATAATGCTGTAGCCCTTGACGGCAGCTGCAAACGCCAGACCGATGCCGGTGTTTCCGCTGGTCGGCTCGATCAGCACGGTCTTGCCGGGAGTGATCTTACCCGCTCGCTCGGCCGCCTCAATCATCGCCAGTCCGATGCGATCCTTCACGCTGCACGCCGGATTGCGGCTCTCCAGCTTGGCCACAACGCGCGCTCCACACCCGGTCGTCACTCGGTTGAGTTGCACCAGCGGAGTACCGCCGATCAAGTCTGTTACTCGCGCAGCAATCTTCATCGTTCGCTCCCTGGCGTTTGCGGTATGTGTTCCTTGCCGCTATTAAGTCGTATGGAAAGCATACCGCGATTTTTGACTGTGGGCTTGCGACAATTGTTGCTAGAACGCTGGCGACGGGCGCGGTGGTGCAGTCAGAATAAACGTAAGCGAGAAGCCGGCAATGTCGGTGTGGTCGCGCAGGCTTCGGCTATAGAAGCCGGTCATGGTAATGCTGTGGCTCAGGGGAATCTCTAGCGAGTTGATGAATCCGTTGTCCTCGGCGGGATCGATGTTGGTCGAGGTCGTCACCTTCTTCTTGCCGCTTCCTGTCGTCGAGTAGATCAGGTTATTGTCCAGCGGCAGCTCCTCGTAGGCGTCGGACGAAAAGTTCATCTGCCAGGGCAGATCGACCGAGCCTCCAGCCTGAAAGTGAGCCATCGGGCCAATCGAGACGTAGCTCTTGAGGAGATTCTGGTTGACCAGACTGCTGGTGTCGCCGAAGCCGAGTTCAATGTCGGGAGTAATCATCCCAATGTTCTTCTCGAAGCGATGGTTAATGCTGTATGTAGCCTGACCGGCGCCCAAACCATAGCTCCAGTTGCCTGAGGGCAGGCCCAAAGAAAAAGTTCCTGTGTAGTCGATCGAGAGTGCCCGTGCGTTCGCGTTGAACGAGAGGGTTGTGTCGCCAAAGGCTCCGCTTTTCGGAGCAACATCAGCATACACAGGCTTGGCCTTGGTGCCGATGTTGGCATCGACCTTGACCTTGGTGTACAACAGTGTGCTCGCCTCCACGCTGAAGTAGCGGCAGACTCGATAGGAGATGTACGGAATTAATTGCGACGACCATCCAACATTGGAGTCGTGCTGCGTGGTGGTGGTAAACGCTCCGGTAAATCCCCGCGGAGCGTTGGGGACTCCGCCATGCTCGTCTTCGTTGATCGCCGCTGTGGCCTTTAGTATCCTCATCTCGTCCAGATCGCTGGCCGCTGGCGCCGAAGTTGGCTGAGGTGACGAGGTGGTACGAGTCTCCTGCGCCTGACCCGCTGAAGCGAGAGCGACGAGGAGGACAACAGAGGCCGTGGTCAACAATCGCAGACTGCAACCTGCTCGGGTGCTGGACAAACGAACACTCCTATACCGGTACCGGACAAGCGAACGCTATCCATCAATAGATACAATCCAAATTGGCAGAGAGCGATGTATTGAACCATAAGCCAGTTGGCGGCAATTCGCAAGAGGCTCATCGGTTCAATCCACTCAGTCCACGCTATTGAATTCTCGCTTATCCAAGGGAGTGTATGCTTGCGGATAGGCTGGGCCGACGTAATCGGCGCGTGGCCGAATCAGGCGGTTGTCGTCAAGCTGCTCGATGACATTTGCCGTCCATCCCGCAATGCGGCTGATGGCAAAGATCGGCGTGAACAGATCGATCTCCACCCCCAGCGTGGTGTAGGTCGAGGCGGAGTAGAAGTCCACGTTGGCGTTCAACTTCTTGGTCTCGTTGATATAGATCTCGATCTTGCGCGACATATCGAACCATTTGGTATTGCCCGCCTCGCGTGACAACGCCTCCGACATACGCCGCAGATGAGTCGCCCTCGGGTCCTCGGTATGGTAGACGCGATGGCCAAAGCCGGAGATCTTTATTTTCTCGGCCAGCATCTGTTTTACGTACTCAACTGGATCGGCCCCGGCCTCGTCGATGGCATAGAGCAGTTTCATCGTCTCGGCGTTTGCTCCGCCGTGCAGCGGTCCCTTCAGCGCTCCGATCGCGCCTACGATGGCCGAGTGGATGTCGGAGAGCGTAGATGCGATGACGCGCGCCGCGAAGGTGCTTGCATTCAACTCGTGGTCCGCCTGCAGGATCAGCGCAACGTCGAGCGCTCGCGTGGCCGTCTCTGAAGGGTTCACCCCGTTCAACATGCGCAGAAAGTTCGCCGAGTGGCAGAGCGAACGATCAGGATCGACGATCGGCTTGCCCTTGCGAATGCGGTCAAAGACAGCGACGA
>CAZPZL010000043.1:0-12295 GCA_964590925.1 uncultured Granulicella sp. | reverse complement strand
GTCCAGCACGACGCTGGTGTCCGCGCCCAACACAATCAGAGGCCACTGCTCAGAAACACTGGGTGCCCCATCCATCGCAGCTTCACCGCAAGGTGTGGAATGGCGTGCGTAGAAGGCCCGCGCTTTCTCAATCGCCAGTCGCTCGACATACGCCCCAGCCTCTTCGCCCGCGCGCGGCGACTCGTCCACTTCTGCCGCATCCGCTGTAAAAGTGTAGCCCGCCTGCGCCAGTAGCTTGTGCCGTCGCGGCGAGGCCGAGGCCAGAATCATTCGCAGCCCCATCGCCGATCCTGCACCAGTCGCTTGCGACATCTCCTACAATGCCTCGATTGAGTAGATGGCGCGCAGTGTGTGGCTTGCGCCGGGCGCCAGCTTCACTGCGTTCTCGCCCACATTGGCCGTTTCTACACAGAGCATTCCCCGCCACGCGTCGGGCGCCAGATCGCGAATCGTCGCCGCTCCATACGACCAGGGATTCCAGACCACGGTCGTCTGCGAGTTCGCTTTTGCAACGTTGATCTTCCGCTTCGCCACCGTGTCTTCGATCACGCAGGTCGCCGTCGAATTGCAGTAGACGCGGTCGATCTTGCCTTCCAACTGTAGCGGCTCCTCGTCCTGCACCTTCACCTTCCGGTCGTCGATCTTGTCGATATAGGTGGCTCCGGCCAGTCCGCGAACCGCTGTCTGGCTGGCATCGAGAATCGAGAAGTAGGTGTGCAGAGCCTCTTCATAAGCCAGCGGCTCGCCAGACTCGTTCGTCACGGTCAGTTCCAGTGTCAGTGTCTTGCCGATCAGGACGCGATAGGTCAGGCGGAAGTTGTCGTAGCCCAGCTCGCGGCTGGTCGTGGTCGGCCCCAGGGTCAAAGTTAGATGCACTTCGTCGCCGACCACCACAGCCGACTCCAGCTCCCATATCTCCATCCGTGCAAATCCGTGTAGCGGTCCATCCTTGCCGTCGTGTCGCGGTCCGAACCAGGGAAAGACCACCGGCACGCCGCCGCGAATCGGTACCCCCGGCATGATGTCCGTGCGCTCGCTGAGGAAGATGGCCAGTTGCCGTCCTGTCGGTTTCCAGTGCGTCAAATGCGCTCCATACATGCAGATCGTCGCCTGCGCCGAGGGGGCCGTCACCAGTAGATATGCCAGCCCCGACGCGGTCTCCTTGAAGCCCAAAACTCCGGGCACAGCAAATTTCCTCTCCAGCTCCGATACCGTCATCAATGCAAGATCCTCCGCGGTGACTGAATTTTTTCAGCAGCGTTACGAACAGGGCAGTGCTTCGCATCGTGATCGATGGCGAGGGACAGTTCCCCCTCCCTCGTCAACTACGCTCGGCGACTGGGTTTAATCGGCAACTCATTATTGCTTAACAGCAACTATTGAAGATACGAGATTCTTTACTACGACACAGGCAACAGCTTGCGACGCTCCGTCTCCAGATAGGTGTAGCGAATGCGGTGAATCACGGTAATGGTCGAGAAAACAGCCAGCACCCATAGGCAGGGAGCCATCACGCCCCAGCGATTGAACAGCGCGCCCAGCGTGACACAGACGATGCGCTCGGGTCGCTCCATGAATCCGACCTTGCAGCTTCCAATCAGCGCCTCAGCACGCGCACGGGTATAGCTCACCATCACGCAGGCCGTCATCACAAAAGCCACCAGACCAACGTAGAACAGCCGGTTGCCGCGCGCGTAGTAGATCAGCAGACCGTAGAAAATCGCCACATCCGAGTAGCGGTCCATCACCGAATCGAAGAACGCGCCGAAGACCGAGACCTGATTCGTCTTTCTCGCCACCCGCCCGTCAACCATGTCGAACAGTCCAGCGCCTAGGATCGTCAATCCCGCGTACACGAACATCCGATCCGCATTGTGGCCGCGTGCAAATCCAAAAAAACACGCCGCTATAATGTTGATTATCAATCCGATGAAGGTCAGTGAGTTAGGCGAGATGCGCGTCAGTGCCAGCCCGTTCACAATCTTCTGTAGCAGCCATCCGCTGCCCTTGCCAAATGCGCTCGTCCAAGTCATCGAATTCTCGCCATCAAATCCCTGTTATCGATTCGCCGCACTCACTTGCTTGCGGTTGCATCGCTGCCTTCAATATCCTTTGCTACCACGTCATGGATCGTCGTCAGCTTCAACACTTCCAGCTCGCGCTTGCCGTTGGGCGTCACCACGGTCGCCACGTCGCCGACCTTTTTGCCCAGCAGCGCGCGCCCGATCGGCGATGTGGTCGAGATCAACCCCTGCGTCACGTCTGACTCTTCGCTGGTCACCAACTTGTAGGCGATCTCCTCATTTTTGCTCGAATCGAAGACGACGACCGATGCGCCAAAGCCTGCCTTGTCGCGCGGGATGTTGCTCAAGTCGACCATCGCCAGTTCGCCCATGCGCTTCTTCAACTGGCCCAGACGCGCGTTTACAAATACTTGACGCTGCTTGGCCATGTGGTACTCGGCGTTCTCGCTCAGGTCGCCCAGCGCGACCGCTCTCTTGATCTCCGCCGGCAACTCGGTCGTCAGTTCACGTTCCAGCGCTTTAATCTCATCTTCCAACCGCTTCTTGATCTGTTCTGGCATTGGTGGGGCCTTCCGGAATCTCGTCGATGCGCGCACAATCAGACACTGTTGCCGCGAATCCTGAATCGAACCTCCATTATACGTCCCCGGCGAATCCCGCAATAGCCTACCCGACTCTCTTTAGCCAATTACCAACTATAGCAATCTGCACACAACCAATCGCCGTCTGCTCGAATCTAGTTATAGTGTGCGGGTGTCAGGTCTCCTCCCCGGAGCAGGATGGCGATTCGAAGCCATCTAAGCGCGCACGATCGCGTACAACTTGTTCGATTGGCATCTGCCAGTGACCGAAGAGGCTCCTCCGCTCCGGGCATCGCGAAACCGCGTGCCGCAGCGATAGCTCCCAACCGCAGAACAGGCCCACTCCGCTCCTCAGCGTAGGCCGCATAGGTGTGTTTATGAATTTATTTAGCAATCTTGCTGTTCTCGCTGTCGTACTCTCTGCGTCCGCATCTTTCGCCCTCGCCGATGAGATCGACTTATCAGGTCCCGGAACCTACTCCGGCGGAATATACACCCCCGGCGTGGCCAATCCACCCACCGCGCAATACGATGTCACCCTCGACACCGGAATCTTCACCACGTTCTACGACGCCACTCCTACCTTCTACACCTTTGACTCCTCAACTCTACCCACCTCCGAGATCTTCAGCGTGGAAAACCTAGCAAGTACCGAGCTTCTCACCTTCATTGCATCCAGCGAAAACATCCTCAACTCATCGCAAGTTCTATTCAATGGCGAACTGTATGAGAACGGGGTAGCCCTCTCCAACGCAGTCGTGGGTTTCTCGGAGAATCCGCTTGGCACCTCCGGCACCGAAGACGCCGTCACCATTGCGCCCGCACCTGAACCCAGCAGCCTCATTCTTCTAGGCACTGGACTGGTTGGCGCTGCCAGCCTCTTCTTCCGCCGACGACAGGCACGTCTGATAGCCTGACCGCAGCCGTTTGCATTTCCCCGACGGAACGCCGCCTCTCTGACGTTCCGTCCTTTTTTCCTCATCGAAATCGAACGGATGACAGAAGCCGACCATGGATTAGCACTAATCTATACGGATAAAACAAGACTGTTCTGTCTTTAATCCGTGCTAATCCGTGGTCAGTCTTTGTCTCACTTAGAATTGCTGCCTACAAAGGAAATCCTTCCACCACCACCTCAAATGAACTACATTTATATTATCCTCACCGTATACATCCGCAGCGAGGCCCGATGTCCAGCTCTATAGCTCCCGTCCCGATCCCCATACCGAAGTTTGACCCCGCAGCCTTCCTCGCCAACCCCGGCCTCGGGCGCAAGCTCGTCACCCTGAAGCCCAAAGAGAACTTCTTCGTGCAGGGCAGCCTCGCCGACAGCGTCTTCTACCTGCAATCCGGGCGCGCCAAACTCACCGTCGTATCCGAGCGGGGCAAAGAGGCCACCATCACCATGCTTGCTGCCGGAGACTTTGTTGGCGAAGAGTCCATCGCCGCTGTCGCCGGACTGCGCATGGCCACCGCCGTCGCCATCACTGCCTGCACCACGCTCAAGATCACCCGCGATGAGATGGCCCGTGTCATGCACGAGGAGCATGGCTTCTCCGACCTCTTCCTCAAGTTCCTCGTCACGCGCGGCATGAAAACTCAGGCCGATCTGGTCGATCAGCTCTTCAACTCCAGCGAAAAACGCCTCGCCCGCATCCTCCTTCTCATGGCCGAGTACGGACAACCCGGCAAGACCGAAATTCTCATCCCCTACATCACACAAGAGACCCTCGCCGACATGATCGGCACCACTCGCTCCCGCGTCAGCTTCTTCATGAATCGCTTTCGCCAACTCGGATTCATCGATTACAACGGACGCATCCGCGTCCACAAATCTCTGCTCAACGTCATCCTGCTCGACCATCCCGAAGGCCAGAACGCCAACGGCCCCACGCTGCCGCCAGTTCCAGTCACCAAGCCCAAGCGTGCCGCAAAGTCCGCCCGCCCCCGCAAGCCGGTCTAGGCCGTATAGACATATAGGTCGTACCGACTGCCGTTGTTTTTGCCTTTGCCGTTGCCTTTGCTTCTGCCTGTATTTTGTTTGTCATCCCCGAAGGGGATCTGCTTAAGTCTTTGTCTTTGCTTCTGCCGTTGCCTGACAAGGGCCAACGGCCCGTCCTATATTCAGCCTAGGGCGAAGCCCTAGGTTCATGCCCCAGCAACGACCTGCGGGCTGTAGGCCCGCGCTATAGCCTTCAATCAAGTAACACGTCCTGTCGGACCATATGTCGATACAGCCTAGAGCGTTTCCTCTGTTGGTATAAAGATTCTATAGATTGTCATTCTGAGCGCAGCGAAGAATCCCCGCATTTCGGTCGAGTCTCAACGCTATACCCAATTTGGGAATTCGCCGTCCGACTGTGCATAATTGACCAGACTGCCCCCCCCCTCTATGGAATGCTCGAATCAGAGGAATCTTTCCAATCCTCAGAGAAAGGCGTCCTATGTCAGCCTTTGATGAAAATCAACCCCTCGCGCACGGCGAGCCGAACCAAGTATCCCAAGGCCCGCTACTGCCACGTTCGCAACCTTTTCCTCTCGTGGACGCAGAAGTCGATACCGCCCCACCCCCTGCCACCCGGCTCCTTCTGGTCGACGACGACGAGACGCTGCTGCACACCCTCAAGCTGGTTCTGCAACGCCGCGGCTTCGATGTCGTCGCCGCCACCAGCGTTAATGAAGCGCTCAAGCTCATCGGCTCCCAGACCTTCGACGTCCTGCTCAGCGATCTGCACATCCCGCAGGCGGGCGACGGCCTCACCGTGGTCAGCGCCATGCGCAACGTCAACCCCAAGGCCATCACCCTCATCTTCAGCGCCTACCCCGAGATGAAGCAGGCCACCGAAGCCCTTCTCCGTCAGGCCGACGAGATTCTAGTCAAACCCTTGGGTGTCGAGTTGCTCGTCAAAACCATTCGCGAGCACCTGACAAAGGGCGCGCGTCCTCTGCCCGATCCCGTCATGGATGTCGCCAGCGTCCTCGAACACGAGACGCAATCCGCCATCAAAGATTGGCTTCGCGCCATTCATCTCGACCCGCAGAAGGTTCTCGTCCCATTGAGCGACGATGTGCGTACAGCCCACCTTCCCCATCTCTTCCGCGACCTCGTCTATCGCCTGCGCACCCCGCTGCCTCTGGGCACGCGCGCGCTCGTCTCGCCCGCCGCCGCCCAGCACGGTCTGCTCCGACGCCAGCAGGGATACACTGCAGCCATGCTGGTCGAGGAGTCGCGCATGTTGCAGGTCAGCATCTTCCAGACCCTGCAAAACAATCTGTCCAAGATCGACTTCAGCCGCCTTCTGATCGGTGTAATGTCCATCGCCGACGAGGTTGACTCGCAACTCGCCCAACAGATGGCCGCCTACATCTCCGAGTCCAAAGCCGAAGCCGTCTTTAATGCAAATTTTGAGGGCGATGCCAATAGCGACACTCTCCCCATCACCGCATAAAGCCGCAGATTCCTGCCGAAACGAAGAACCTTCGCTCGCACTGGAAGCAGGCCTACAGCAGTTCCCAAATTGTGGAGACCAATTTATTTATCATTCCGCAGCGAAGCGGAGAATCTGCTTATCTTCATCCGACGATGAGGTGCCTCATTCCGGGATCTGCTCTAAGTTCCATCGCCGCCTCGGCCAGTCTACGGCTCGCTCTGTTGGTCGCTCTTCCGTCTGCTGGAGCGCGTGGAGTGAGCAGGCGCGGCTGGCCCCGATTGGGTGGCTGGAGCAAGGGTCAGCTTTGGCGCAGCGGGTGGGCTGGCGGGCAGAGCTTCTACCGCGCCCTTGCTAATTGAGATGTCACCGTTGCTGGTGGTGATGTGAACTGACGGACCGCCCGCGCCGACGATGCCATTCAGGCTCCTGCGATTCGCTGCGCCCGATGCTGAGAGTGGGAAACCCGATTCGATCTGGCCGTTGGTGGTATTGGCCTCGACCGCAAAGCCAGCGCGCTCGGGGACGATCAGGTCTACGGTCCCGTTGGTATCATCCAGCGTGATTGTGTTCAGCGGTGGCGCGGCCGTCAGATGGATTGTTCCGTTGCTATCCTTCACGCTGATCTCGCCTGATATCCGGCTCAGGCTGATGTTGCGGTTGTTGGTCGTTAGCGTGAAGGGGCCGACGGCCTGATCGACCGTCAGGTCGTCGCCGGGAACGCTCTCGACCTCGCCGTCCAGCCGAGACATTTGTAGGTCGGTGAGGGCGCTGTGCAGGTGGACCGTGCCGTTGATGTGGTCCATTCGGGTGGTGCCGTAGAAGACACCATATACGCTAACGGAGCCAGTGATATGAGAGAGAATGACGTCCTGCGCGCGACCGTCAAAAGTGAGGCCGGCGGCGAGGTCATGTGCGGAGATCGACGAGTTGTGATTGTCGATATGTGCCGTAGCGGGGCCCGAGATGGCTGACAGCTCGATGTCGCCGTGGTTGGCAATCGCCCACACCGGTGCCTTGATGGTGGCGACGTGGATGTCGCCGTGGTTGGCGTGGACGCTGGTCGAAGTGGTGGCGGGAACCGTGATCGTCAGGTCTGCGATACCGCCATCGATCTGTCGCACGTTGAGGCTAAGTGTCGTACCACTGTAGTTGACCTGCGGAGTGAGATGCTGTTCCTTGGCATCGTCCTCCGCATCCGACATAGCGTAGACCTGCTTGTGAATTGCGATGTGGACCCGACCGTCATCGCTGGTGCCAGCGACGGTTATGCCGCCGTGGGGATTGACAACGCTCACGGCGCTGCCTGTCGCAAGCGCCAGATCGAGCGTCTGATCGCTCTCATGCTTGACGCCCAGCAACTCATCCAGATTCTCCTGATCGATCTGCCAGCCTCCGTTTGCCCAACGTTCGCCAGCGGCGATGTGATGGCCAATGACCCCCACGACTGCGAAGATCAAAAGCAGCAGGACGACCCCGCCGCCGATCGAGCGTCGGTAGGGCGTGCGTTGAGGATCACGCAGATGAATCTGGTCAAAGCCCCACTCGGCCAGCAGAACCACCCCCGCTGCAACCAGAAGCAGTGGCCACCAGTGTCCATACCACAACCAGAAACGCGCGTGGTCGATGCGTCCAGTCTGGATCAGGAGAAAAAGAACGCCTGATGCAATCAGAAGCAGCGGCCCCAGCACCGAGCCGCGGCGCAGACCTCGCATCTGGAAGCGCGTCTGCTGCATCCGCGCCCGGAAGGCAGCACCTTGCGCTCGTGCCTGTTCGCGTGCGAAGCGCCGTTGCTCCCGCGGATTGAACCACGGTGGGGGAGGCGGAGGAGGATTCTGCGGCGGAGGAGGGGGCGGAGGATAGCTGGCCATGGATTACCTGCCTTCCTGCTCGTCGTGCGAGCCGTCGCGAGGGGCAGCCTGCGAGCCGAGGTTGCTTGGGGCTGGTTCCGCGCCGACCTTCTCCGAAGGAGTGACGGGAATTACTTCCGCCTGGCCACTGTAGACCGACGGGTTGCCGTAGGGCGGGTTTCCATTGTCCGTCGGAGTGTAGCCACCAAACTCGCCAATCAGCGTGTGCTTGAACAGGTGCAGAACTCCGGCGGCAATTAGAAACAGCGGCCAGCTATGCGACCAGGTGAGAATTCGCAACGAATCCAGCAGCCAAATAACGCCGACCAACACCATCCAGTACGAGCTACTGACGGCGCGGGCAAAACGCCAGCGATAGAAGTCCGTGCCATCGTTCTCCAGACCTAGACCAGACTCGATCATCTTGTGGACAAAGGTCCATACACCGAGGCCAATCAGCAGAATCGGCACAAAGATGCGCGTGTGAAAGAAGTGAAACAGTCCTGCATTGTTCAGCAAAAAAAATGCACCCAGAAGAATTAGCCATACCGCGCCTGAAGGAAAGCGGCGGTAGTAGGGGACAAATGGAGTAGAGGTAGGCATGGGGTTCACGGTCGAATTCTGAAAGAAGGGTGGAGTGGGTGCGGGGGGCGTGCCAGAAGTAGAACTCGTTTGGGTTGCGCCAGAGACGCTCGCGGCATTGGCTCCCGGCGTTGCGCTGGCACCGGGAGTCGGGTGCTGGCCGAAGCCCTGCCACGTCGTCTTGCCGATGCCGAACCACTCAGGGATCTGGTTGAGACCGAAGGGATCGGGCAGCGGACGGCCGCTGCGGCGTGCACTGGCCGTGTGGTAGGCCTCGATCGCCATATAAAATATCCAGCCCGCGATAAAGAAAGCGAAGAAGCCGTTCTGGTTGGCCAGCGCCACCAGTCCCACGAAGACGATCAGGTGGGCGATGCCCTTGGTGTACTGTCCGTTGTACATGGCGCCGACGCCGGGGATAAAACCGAGCACTGCGGCGAGTGCTGGACTCGGCTCGCCCACCTCCGGTGGCGGATAGGAAGGCCCATAGCCGACTGCATCTGTAGGTGGGTAGCCTGCGAAGCCCGCTGGCGGTGGAGTCGTCGCTCGAGGCGTCCAGCAGCCGGTGCAGAAGACCGCCGTACCCGTCCTGCGAACGCACTCGTCGCACACCGGCCTGCCGCAGTGCTGGCAGAATGCTACCTGTTGCCGATCCGAATGATTGACGCAGTTCATGCTATGGTCCCTTCCTGACGCTGGTGAGTGAAGTCGACGCTTCTACGTGCGGGATCGTCTGTAGCCAACAGCCGACTCCGGTCGCTCTCTTCACGCAGGCTGGTGCCGGAGTTCGGCGCGGGCTGCTTGGTTGCCGGCTTCGCCTCGGGCTCAGAGGGTAGCCGCTCGTCGCTGGGTTGGTTTAGGTTGGGTTGGCCTGGGCCAATAAGCGATGGACCAAGAAGGGCTGGACCGGGTGCTAATTGACTGGGTGCACGGGGAGCAGGAGCAAACGGACTTGCCGTCGGAGCCTCATCCTCGCCGTCGTTCTGTAGGTCGCGCACTCGCGTTTCCAACTCGGAGACCATCCTCAGTCCTGTAATGTACTGCGCTGCGTGCGCCCTGGTCTGGTAGAAGTCGCGTTGCAGGCTTCCCGCTTGCAACGCGCTCAAACGCAGATCTTGCGGGTGAACGCCGGTCAGATTTAAGGTGAGCGCGATGGAGAAGAACGCCATTGCAGCCGTCATGGCCAACCGTGGCTCAAGGACGACCCGGCCCAGCAGGCTTGTATGAAGCATCGCGGCAAGGCGTCTGCGCAAGGGGGCGTGGAAGGGTTCAATCTTGCTGTTCTCCGCCAGTACCACCGGCGGAGTTTCGGCCCAAACCGCCTGTATCTCACCCGTTGCTGCGAGAATTTGCGCTAGTAAATAGTCGGGTGGCTCCGGCGCGGGCGTTCGCAGCACCTCCAGCCAGGCAGCTCCGCGCCGCACCTCTGACAGATGCTCGCTGCACCCCTCGCACTCGGCCAGATGTCGGTCGAAGCGCGTCTGCTCCTCTGTCGTCAGCATTCCGTCTACTTCATCTGTAAGCATAGCCTCGCACTCGGCGCAGGTCCTTCCGTCCTCCTCCGCTCTCCGACCGAACCGCAAAGGCCTCAGCCCACCGAATTGTCTCTTGTCCGCCACTTATACCACCTGCCCTTCTATACGATGCAATAGCCTTGCAAGTTCCCTGCGTCCACGACTGATGCGGCTCTTGATGGTTCCACGTGGAACAGCTAACATCTCGGCAATATCCTTGTAGTCCATATCCTCGATATCGCGCAGAATGACGGCTTCGCGCAGATCAGGGGACAGCTGGGTTAACGCCTGTTGAATCTTCACTTTCAGTTCCGCTCCCGACACATGTGCCTGCTGCGAGGGCCGCGGGTCGGCCAGCCGATCCGCCAGCGTCATTCCACCGTCAGCTTCGTCATCGCCCGCGCAACAGGCGTCCAGAGACTGAGAAGCCCGTTCCAGACGCGTTCGGCGGTAGTGGTCCACCAGCAGATTGCGCGTCATGGTGGCAATCCATGTGGAAAAGCTGCCGCGCTCGCAGTCGAAGCTCCGCAGGTTGCGAACCAGTTTGAGGAAGACCTC
The DNA here is from genome assembly GCA_964590925.1 of uncultured Granulicella sp. Classification (GTDB taxonomy): domain Bacteria; phylum Acidobacteriota; class Terriglobia; order Terriglobales; family Acidobacteriaceae; genus Edaphobacter. The sequence goes on along the minus strand of CAZPZL010000043.1, from coordinate 1,758 downwards.
TTGGGTTAGATCCTCGGCGTCGGTCGCCGAGCCTGTGAACCGGTAGCAGAGGGCGTAGATTCGGCGGTGCTGTCCGGTAACCAGATCGCGCCACGCCTCGGGGTCACCTGTGGCGCAGCGGTGCAGCAGTCTCCCCAGTTGTACCTCTGCGGCCTCGGCCTCCGGCGTGCGTTGCATCTTTCCCTCGTGCCTTGGCTGCGAAGCTCTCTGTTCGCTACTCTGTGGAGCCGTCCTAGCCGATGGCAGAAGTCTACCGCGTCCAGCCGCTGGGCGCGCGATCTCTCGTCCAGCAGAGTCCAATCCGGCAGAGTCTCGCCAGCCGAAGTCTCCGCTTGAGGAGTCGAGCAGGGAAGCATCGCTCGGGCGCATCACCGGGCTGCCTCCTGTCGCCATCGCCATTTGCAGAACACCCATACCCCTTCAATACGCAGCCAATCGTCTCTTGGTTCCAATCCGCGCATGATTCCAATCGTAGAGAAAATGATTCATCTGACATTCTGCTCAAGCGGGCTTGTGCGGTATAGAATTTCCGATGTATGAGTGAGCCGCCTATGGACGAGCAAAAGAACTCCGAAAGCGAGTTGGCGAAGCTTGCCACACCGAGCTTTGCCTCTGAGCCGGTCGAGCACGAGAAGTTCCCGGTGACGGCGTGGGTGGTGGCGACACTGTTGGTTCTGGTGCTAGTTGGCGCGCTGTTCGTCGCAGAACGAAGGAGGCCCGCGGCTGTTCCCACAACGCTACAAGCAGCCGACGCCTACGCGTCCAGTCTGCCGCTCTCGCAGCTTGCGATGAGTGAATCGGGGAATCTGTCGGGCGGCAAGCAGACCTATCTTGACGGGCACGTTGGCAATACGGGCGAGCGCGTGGTGGAGTCAATGACCGTGCAGGTGATCTTTCGAAATGATATGGAGTTGGCCCCGATGATCGATACTCAGCCGCTGCGTCTGATACGCACGAAGGAGCCGTACATAGACACCGAGCCGGTAAGCGTGGAGCCGATCAAACCCGGTGACGACCGTGAGTTTCGTCTGACCTTCGATACTATACCCGACAACTGGAACCAGCAGATGCCTGAGGTTCGAGTGATTCGCGTGGGATTGCGCTAGGAAGTCTCTGCACAAGTGCCCGCAGTCTATCGACAACAGTCCTTACGGCTCCAGCGGAACACTCGGAGGAGGAGATGCCAGATTTTTTTTAGCCAGTTCTTGGCGGATTCGGTCTCGGACGCAATCTCGTTCCCTATCTCGGCTTTGATTGTTACTGTGGCCGCTGAGAGCATCTGTTGGCGGGTCCATGCATTGCGCGCCGCGTTGATGCCGCCACGTGCGCATTCTGCTGCGGCCTCAGGCCATGTGCCCATCTCGATGGCGTGTAACATCTTCGGGTAGCCCTTGAGCAGGCCCTCGGGACCGAGGTTGTAGGTCATGTCGAGCAGTGCCATCTTAACCCCGTCAGGCAGCTTGTCGTAGCCAGCGAGATGGGCGCGCAGGGTGGCTTCGAAGCCCGTAAGCACCACGCTCAATCGCTCGTCGATGGCAGCATCGGGCAGTTCCAGCGACTGGACAACGCGGTAAAAGGATGGCAGCTTGCCCGCGGCCAGCGACATTACGCGAGCAAACTCTGCCTCGATCTGCTGCGGGGTCGCCGGAATCTCTCCTGACTGAAAGGGAAGAGCACAGGCCACGTCAGTATTGGGTAGCATCAGTCCGACACCCACCGTCACCTTGCCCACGCTGTCGCGGTACATCCAGGGAACGC
>CAZPZL010000042.1:0-12360 GCA_964590925.1 uncultured Granulicella sp. | reverse complement strand
CTCGATGCAACCGCATCTGGTAAGAAGCGCAAGGTTGGCGCGACGGACGTGGTGGTCACAATCGACGAGGGCGCACAGCAGAAGTTCGGCGAAGTGACGTTGGCTGGCGTCGATCCTGCACGAGAGAAGGATGTGCGCGCACTGCTCAATTCGCAGGTTGGTCAGCCCTTCTCGTTGATTTCACTCTCCGGCGATCGCGACGCCATTCTCAGCTACTACCTGAGCCACGGTTTCGAACAGGCCAGAATCGACGTGAAACAGCAAACCGAGAGCGCCGAGAAAACCTCTGTAACGCTTACCGTTACAGAGGGAGAACAAGTCAGTGTGGATCGCGTGCTGGAGTCGGGCATCGTACACACGAGGCCCAACGCAGTGGCGCGTCAGGTGACGATTCATGCGGGCGATCCGCTGGATCAGAGCGCGTTGCTGGACACACAGCGCAAACTCTACGGGCTGGCACTGTTCAACGAGGTGACGACTGCGGTACAGAATCCCGATGGCGACGTGCCGAAAAAAAATGTCTTGCTTCAGTTAAGTGAGGCTCGGCGGTGGAGTGTAACGTACGGCTTCGGGCTCGAGGCTGAAACGGGCACGCCAGAGCAGGGCAAGATCAGTCAGGCTTCTGCGATTCTGCTACAGCTCTCGCCGACCGGGACCTATTCGCAGAACGGTAAGACGGGCGTCAGTCCGCGAATCTCGATGGACGTGAGCCGCATTAACCTGCATGGCTCGGACAACTCTCTAACGCTGCATTCTTCGTATGGATTGCTGGAAGAGGTGGCGAATCTGACGCTACTCAATCCCCACTTCTTTGGCAAGCAGAATCTGTCGGACAGCGTATCGGGCGGTTACTCGAATGTGCAGAACATCACAACCTTTCAAGCCTCAACCTTACAGGGAAACTATCGCATCACGCAGAAGGTGAGGCGGACCGATACCTTTATTTACGACTTCGAATTTCGTCGCGTGGAGGTGAATGCGGCAACGTTGCAGGTCTCTGCAAATCTGATCCCGCAACTCTCGCAGCCAGTGCGCGTCGGCGGTCCGGGAATCACATGGTTCCACGACCGTCGCGATCCCAGCCCGCTCGACGCGACCAAGGGATCGTATACCTCAGTGCAGGACTTCTTCGCTTCGTCGAAGTTCGGATCGGAGACCAGCTTCAATCGTACCGACGTGACAAACTCTACCTACTACGCCTTTGGTAAACATAAATATGTTTTGGCACGCAACACCCGACTAGGTTTTGAGACCAGCTTTGGAGCGAACCCAAACGTTGGCAGTTCGAGCTGTGCTGGCGCGCTGCTGGAGACCAACGCGACCTGTAACGCGGTGCCATTGCCCGAGCGCCTGTACGCTGGTGGCGCAACCTCGGACCGCGGATTTCCCATCAACGGAGCGGGGCCGCGCGACCTGCAAACGGGCTATCCGGTGGGCGGAAACGGCGTCATTGTCAACAGTACGGAGCTGCGTTTACCTGCGGCAATGCTACCTTATCTAGGAGACAGCCTGAGCTTCGTCGCCTTCCACGACATGGGCAACGTCTTCGCGCATGTCTCCGACATGTTGCCCAGCATTGCGCATTACCATCAGCCGAATCAACAAAGCTGCGCGAATGTTTCCAGCGCGTTTGGAAGCTGCAACTTCAATTATTTTTCCCACGCTGTAGGACTTGGCGCGCGGTATAAAACACCAGTAGGCCCAATCCGGCTGGACTTCAGCTACAACCTCAATCCGCCAGTCTACCCGGTGATCTACGACTTTAGCGGAGCCGATCCGCACGAGGGACAAGCCAGCCACTTTAATTTTTTCTTTAGCATTGGACAGGCATTCTGACGCATGAACCGAATTGCATACAGATCGCGTAGAGCCTTGACGGGAGCGAGCGAGCAAATCTGCTCAATGCTGAAGCTCACGTTTGGATTGACGGTTATGATGCTGTGCGCATCCATTTGCGCAGGACAGAGCGCTGAAGTCGTCACACCTACGCAGAATTCCGCGCCAGCCGGACAGCCCGGGCAAAGCGCGACCGGCGTAGGCGCGCGAGTGACGCTGGACCGTGTGGTTGCCGTCGTCAATGGGGATCTGATTCTGGAGAGCGACCTCGACGAAGAGAATCGCATGGTGGCCTTTCAACCATTCGGCGACCGGACTCGATCCACGCGCGAGCAGTTGATCGACCGTCTGATTGATCGTCATCTGATCTTGCAGCAGATCCGCCTGCAGCCGCCGCAGCCGATCAACGACGCGCAGTTGGATGCGGAGTTGAAGGCGTTGCGCAAGAGCATTCCCGAGTGCGCTGCTTGCGAAAGCGATGCGAGCTGGCAGCAGTTTATTCAAGCGCAAGGCTTTACGCTCGATGAGCTGCGGGACCGCTGGCGCGAGCGCATGGAGGTGCTACGCTTCGTCGAGGCGCGTTTCCGCATGGGAATTCGCATTTCGCTGGCGGAGATTGATACCTATTACAAGAGTACGCTGCTCCCCGCGTATCGCGCCGAGCAGTCTGCCCCTCCGACCGAAGAGAGTATAGCGGACCGCATTCAGGAAATACTACTACAAAAGCAGGTAGATAAATTACTCGACGACTGGCTGACCTCGCTGCGTGCCGAGGGAAGTGTGAAGATCGTAAAGCCCGGAGAGGAGCTGCCATGAGCGACAATTCAAAGCCGCACGACGACCAGCGTCAGCCCGCTTCGAAGCCGCTGCACTCTGATGCTGTGGGCAAGCGCTTGGTTGGGAAGAATTCGCTGTTAAAGGCTGCGCATTCGGTTGCCGCTACGGTGAAGCGACGCGGCCTCGCGTGGCACATCACGCGCGCTGGGGCGTGGTCTCTCGGTGGCGCGCTGGCGTTGGTAATTCTGTTTCTCGCCAGCTTGACTTGGTACACCACGACGGCGGATTTTCAACGGCGCGCGAGCCAGGAGATCGTCTCGGTGCTGGAGGACGCAACTGGCGGGCGCGTGGAGTTGCGCGCGGTTCACCTCAGTTTGTGGCAGCTGAAGATTGCGGTTGATGGCTTGGTGATCCATGGCACCGAGGCCATGGGCGAAGCGCCGTTCCTCACGATCGAGCGCGTCGAGGTGCGCGTCGGCATCGGCAGCTTCTTCGAGCACGCCACCGGCATCGGAGGAAAGTCGCACGTGAGGCTGCGGCTGTTGCGCATCGAGCGACCGCAGCTTCACCTGATGGTGGACAAGGATGGAAGGACGAATCTGCCTGTACCGAAGCATCCTTCAACCAACAAGGTACCGCTGGTGGATCAGCTGCTGGATTTGCGCGTGGGGCAGGTCGAATTGGTAGAAGGTGTTGCGCTCGTGAATGATCGCGCTGTTCCGTTCGATCTTGTGGCGCGCAATCTGGACGCAGCAGTACGGTATCTGCGAGCGTCAGATCGCTACTGGATTGGTCTGGGGTTGAACGATCTGCGTACCAGAATGAACGCGCAGCCGGAGGCGCATTCTCGGCTGAACTTCAAAGCCGAACTCGGACGCGACACTGTGGATCTGAATGATCTGGAGTTTAATTCAGGCGCAGCGGAAGAGTCGCTGGCTCTGCATGCGACAGGCGTGTTGACGAACTTCGCCCAACCGCAGTGGCAGTTTGCGCTCAATGGCGCGCTCGATCTGGAGCAGCTAACAGTGCTGACCGATGTTGAGGAATTCACAGGCGGCGCGGTTGATCTTGCCCTCAGCGGACACAGTTGCGCTGTATCTCCTGTGGCGACGCAGGCGCAGACGGCCAAGCCGCGATTTTGGCAGCGTAAACTGCAAGTTGGATCAAAGCCTGCGGCTAGGTCTGTGGTTGATACCGAGTGCAAGGCGGGCTACTTGTTGACGGGCGCGGCGAAGCTGCATAAGGCTGGCTTTGTCAACGAGTATGTGATTCTGCACGATGTGGATGGAAGCGCGCGTGTACGCATCACGCCAAGCGAGTTGTTACTGACAGAGATGAACGGTTTTCTGCCTGGAGGCGGCAGCGCGGCGGGCGAGCTACGTTTCGAGGATTGGCTTGGAGGCGCAGCGCGCGCGCACTTGACCTCGACGGTGACGCGACTTCCCCTGCGCACAATCATGGAGGTGACCGAGACGGGCGGCTACGGTGATCTCGGATTCGACACCGCCGTCACCGGTCCGGTGAAAGTAGAGTGGGGCGGGCAACCCACTCATGTAGGCGATACGGTAACAGTTGACGGCCAACTCGTCTTTCAACCGACCGGAGTCGCACGTAAGGGATCTCTCAACAATGTTCCCGTGTCAGGCATGGCGGACGCGCGTTACGAGGGCAGGCATGAGACGGTCGCCATTCGTCACACACTGTTACGTACGCCGGGATCGATCACAGAAGCTACGGGTATTCTTGGCGTTGAAGATGGAGATCCGCTGACCGGCCTGCATGTTGATACCACGATTCGCGACCTCAGCGAGTTCGACCAGTTGCTCCAGACCCTCGGCTTCAACGCAAATGGCAAGAAGGGCCGCGCGGCGATTCCGGTCGATCTGCATGGCGGGCTGACGTTCCACGGAACGGCGTCAGGTCCGTCGAACGATCTCGACGTGAAGGGCCACGTGCAGGGTACGCAGATCGAGGCGAAGCTCGGCTCGGATCTGGGTTTTGGTCAGGACTCGCTGATTGACTCGTTGGTGGGCGATGCCGAGTACTCCTACCAAGGGGGGCTGTCGATTGCCAACTCTACGATTCACCGTGGTGCTTCGGTGTTGAATGTGACTGGCAGTCTGCGTCCGCGCAAGGTGATTTTGCGACAGGAGACGGCGCGGCGCAAGCCCGTCGTGGACTATCTGTGGGATGACAGCAGCAGCATCGACGCGACGCTGAAGCTGGCCAACGCGGAGGCGGTCGATATATTACAGATCGTCGGGATGCAGCAGAAGATTCCGCTAACAGGAAAGATTGCGACCTCAGCGCACTTGGGCGGAACTTTGGGCGATCTCGACGGCACAGGCAAGGTCTCGCTCGCGCACGGCGTGGCTTGGGGCGAACCATATGATTCGGCTGTGGCTGTGGTTACCGTACACGGGCAACAGGTTGACGCCAACAATGCCGTGCTTATGCTGCACAGCGCGCGCATTGCGGGCAATGGTGGATACAACATGCAGACGAAGCATGTGTATGGACACATTGAGGGCGACAATCTGGTGCTGTCGAAGTTTCAGACCTTCGCCAAAGCCAGTCCCAATGCAAACGGAACACTGACGCTGATTGCCGACGCGAATGGCACAATAGAGCAACCGGGATTGAAGGCGACGGCTCGCCTCACGGGCGTGACGTTGAACGGCAAGGAGCTTGGCGAAGTCGCCGCAGAGGCGCACAGCGAGTCGAGCGAGTTGAACTACACGCTGCGGTCGACGCTGGTTGGAGCGAAGATCGACGCGACTGGCCAGACGCAGTTGAACGGCGACTGCCAGACGCAGGCGAGGCTTGCATTCTCTGGCTTTGATGTGGGTGAGTCTCTGGCACTGATCGCACCGGGAAGCGTGAAGGCAAAGTCGTCGATCGGTGGCGTAGTCATGGTGAACGGTCCCCTAAGGACGCCCGTAAAGTTGAGCGGATCAGCCGAACTGAACGATTTTGACCTGAAACTGGAGGGCGTCGAATTGAAGGCGATCGAACCCTTGCGCGTGAGCCTACGCGACGGCGTGGCGACGCTCGATCGGGTCCACATTGTCGGACAGGATACGGATATGCAGGCCAGCGGAACGGCTCAGGTCTTTGGCGCGACCGACCCCGCTGGCGGGCGGCTCAACCTGCGCGCCAGCGGAAGCGTCAGCGTTGCAATCGCACACACCTTCGATCCTGACATTCTATCCAGCGGGCGCGTAGAGTTCACTCTTGCAGCGGGTGGACGAGTCAACAAGCCGTCGCTCACCGGGCGGGTTCGTTTTAACAAGGTGAACCTCGCGATGGACGGAATTCCCAACGGCCTGAGTTCGCTCAACGGGACGCTGGTCTTCAACGAGGATCGTCTCGAGGTCGAGAACCTGACCGCCATGACCGGAGGCGGGCAGTTGAAAATAGGCGGCTTTCTCACCTATCGCAATGGCGTCTACGCTGATCTGACCGCCTCTGGCGAAGTGGTGCGTGTGCGCTTCGAAGGCCTCAGTGCAACCGGCAACACCAGTCTGCGTTTGCAGGGCGGACCGCAGAACATGCTGCTGAGCGGAAATGTTCTTGTAACGCGATTCGGCGTCGGCCCGGAGGTGGACTTTGCCTCCTTCGCCACCGCTGGAGGTGTCGCAACGCCGCCGGACCCCAGTGCCGCGTCGAGCAAAATTCGTTTGGACGTACACGTAACCAGCTCGCCGCAGCTTGACTTCCAGAACTCCTATGCCAAGCTGGCCGGTACGGCCGACCTCACGGTGCGAGGAACCGTGGCTGTGCCTACAATTCTCGGTCGCATTCAGATCACCGACGGAAGCGCGACGTTTGCCGGGACCAAATACCAGCTTCAGCGCGGAAGCGTCTACTTCACTAATCCTGTGCGTATCGATCCGACCATTGACGTGAACGCCACGGCCCATGTCGAGAGCTACGACATCACCGTGGGCTTGCAGGGCACAATGAGCAACCTCAAATCCTCCTATCGCTCCGAGCCACCATTGAGTGAGGCTGACATCTTCGCTCTGCTTGCGCTCGGACGCACTCAGGAGGAGGCGCAGCTCTATCAGGAGCAGCAGGTACAGGCTGGCTCGAACCCCACCACCAGCGCGCTGCTGGGCGGAGCACTGAACGAGACGGTCAGCAGTCGCATCGGCAAGCTCTTCGGTGGCGGCAGCGTCAAAATTGATCCCGCTTTCGTCGGCACTCTGGGCAACTCGTCGGCGCGCATCACCGTGCAGCAGCAGATCTCGCGCCAACTCTCGGTCACCTATGCGACCAACGTCAACTATACCGCGCAGCAACTGCTACAGGCGCAGTACGACGTCACACCCAACGCATCGATCGTTCTGACACGCGACGAATCAGGTGTATACAGCGTGGCCTACAAGATCCGTCGGCGTTACCGTTAGCGCGCCAACGCGTTTTGCTCGCAGAGTTGTCAGCTGGCTGGAACGGGCCGATAGAAGTAGTAGTCACATGCGAACTCGGCGTGAAACAGATTGGTGGAGTCCTCGGCCTGTTCTGCGGCTCCCAACATTAGATAGCCGTACGGAGCCATGTGGCGATAGACGTCGCTGAAGACGCAACTGCGGTCCTGCTGCGGAAAGTAGAGCAGCACGTTGCGCAGCATGATCAGGTCGAAGACGGGTAGTTTGGGCAGCGTCGCGCACAGGTTCGCATATTGAAAATCGCACAGCGGGCGCAACTTGGGCGAGACCTCCCACTCGTCGCCGTCGCGCACCAGGTACTTGACCAACATACGGGCGGGTAGTCCGCGATTGACCTCCAACCGGCGGTAGCGGCCGCGCCGCGCGTACTCGATCACCTGCGTCGAGATGTCGGTACCAATGATCTTCACATCCCAGGTGCCCAACTCAGGAAAGTTCTCGCACAGAAGCATTGCAAGACTATATGCCTCCTGCCCGGTGGAGCATGCCGCGCTCCAGATTCTCAGCCTTCGCTGCTCTCTGTTTCGCTGAATAATGTCGGGCAGAATAGCCTCGCGCAGAACCTCGTAGGGCTTGCCATCGCGGAAGAAGCTGGTCTCGTTGATGGTCATCGCCTCGGCGACTGCGCGATGCAGTTGCGGTGTGCGGTCGCCACGCAGAATACCAACAAAATCCTCCAGCGACGAGGCTCCCGCCATGCGCGCAATCGGCGTCAGGCGCGTCTCGAACAGTGCGTTGCGCGACGGGTCGATCAGGTTAGCCGACTCGGCCAGAACCAGTTGGCGCAGATACGCGTAATCGGTCTCAGAGCATCCCATGATTCACCTCCGGGAGCGTTGTACGAATGGTGCTCGCGCTTGGCAACGATGAAATCGCCACAAGGGGAGCGGAATCGGCCAACTCGCGTGCGTTGCGTCCCACCTGAGCCCGTAGCATCAACTCGCCAGCCAGCGCCTCCAATGGCAGCGGCTCGCGCGAGATCCCCGCCTGAACCACCCGGCCTGGCATTCCCCACACCGCAGAGGTGGCACGATCTTGCGTCAACACCACGCCACCCGCCTCATGCACATGGCGCGCTCCGTTCAGCCCATCCGAACCCATCCCCGTCATTACCAAAGCCAGTGCGCCAGCACCATACATATTGGCCGCCGAGTCGAACAAGTAATCCGCTGAGGGCTTGCAACTGTTCAACGGGCGCCCCTGATGCAGCCGCACAACAGCTATGCGACCTACCTCGCAAACTTCCATATGGGCGTCGCCCGGCGCGATCCAGATGGTACCGGAGCGAATTTCCGCACCGTCGTATGCCTCGCGTACGCGCAACGCACATATTCGATTCAGTCGCTCGGCCAACTCGCCAGTAAACAGCTTCGGCATGTGCTGCACAATCATTACAGGCACGGGAAAGTCCTGCGCCAGTTGAGGAAGCATCTCTTCCAGTGCCGAAGGACCTCCGGTGGAGACGCCGATGACGACAATCTCGACCTTTGTGGCGCGTGAGTTGACTCCCGTTTGCGCTGTCCGGCCAGATTGCGCCATTTCCTGTCGCGTGGTCTCCTGCCGAAGCTCGGAGATCAACTCATAACCCGCGCCTGCAAGCGCGGTGATCTTGGGGAGCAACTGGCTTGCCAGTGCCTCCATCGATGCTGCAAAACCCCGCCCATCGTCGGGTTTCATCACATAGTCAGCAGCTCCCAGAGCAAGCGCGTCCAATGTCGCGCGCGCCCCCCGCTCGGTGTACGCACTGCACATGATGATGGGAAGTCCCGGCTCGTCCCTGCGCAGCCGCTCCAGCACCTCCAGCCCGTTCATTTGCGGCATTTCCAGATCCAGCACGACCACGTCGGGACGCAGCCGAATCACTGCCGCAATACACTCCACGCCATCCTCGGCCACGCCGCACAACTCCATTGCGGGCAGATCGCTCGGCTGCCGCTGCTCCTGCATCTGGAAGAGTCGGCGCAGAATACCGCGCATCACCGATGAGTCGTCAACGGCCAGCACGCGGATCGGTCTGTCAGTTACTTTATGCATCGCGGATCTTCCTTCTCTTATGCTTCTCCAGCGTGCGACTCAATACTGCATTCCCGCCAGACGGCTGTACCCCGCCTCGACGATCACCTCTTCTACCCAACGCTTCTTCACCCCAACGTCAACATTCACAACTATTGCGCGACGACTATGCCGCCATCCCCAGCATCATCAACTTCTCGCGCAGACACTCCGGCGTAAACGGCTTCATCAAAAACTCGTCAGCTCCGTAGTCCAGCGCCTGGCAGATGTAAGAGTTATCGGCCTCTGTAGTCACCATCATCACTTTCATAGGAGGCTGCAATTGCTGCTCGCGCAGTTGCTTGACGCACTCCAGACCGCTCATGCGCGGCATATTCACATCCAGCAGCATGAAGTCGAACTGGGTGGAGTCGCGCAGGGTTTGAAGAGCCTCGAAGCCATCGCTTGCTTCTGTGCAGTTCATTCCCATCCCCTCCAGCAGTTGGCGCAGGTACTGTCGAATGAATCTTGAATCGTCCACAATCAACGCGTTCATCTGTCTTCTCCCTGTCTCTCCTGCTTCGATCTGCCAAACATCTCACTTGCAGCCAGATGCGACGGCCCCAGCCTTTGCGGGTTTAGATGCACCATCAGCCCGGTGTCCGTTCGCAAGGTCCCGTCGAACAACTCCTGACTACGCGCATCAAGACCACCCGGATTCGCCTGTAGCGCGTTAGCCTCCATCGCAACCACTCCGCCGACGCTATCGACCATCAATCCAAACCGGTCCTCGCTCTCCTCGCCATCAAAGACCAGGACGCAATTCTTTCCTGCGCGCTCCGGCACTCCCAGAAGCGCGCGCAAGCTGATTGTTGTCAACACCTCACCTCGGTAGGGCACAACTCCGGCGATGAACTCCGGCGCAAGCGGCACTCGCTGCGGCGTCGTCGTCCCCAGAACCTCGCGGATCTTGCTCGTGTCGATGCCAAACAGCTGATTCGCAACCATCAGCGAGCAGATCGAAGTTGGGCCGCCCGCATAACTCGACACAGCCACCGGACCGCTCATGCGACCTCCTTCAAGTTATCCATCGGCGCAACACCAGCCGAACGCGAGAACTCTCGGTACACCATAGTCACGCGCTGGTTGACCAATGCCAACTGCGCCGGGCAGGCCGCGGCGTCCTTGGCCAGCATGGTGCTGGCTGAGACATCCAGAACGCGCTGCACAACGATACCCACGCGGCGCTCACCGCGCGCCTCCGGACGCATGCAAATCAACACCGTAGCAGTGGCTCTAGGAGGAGCGATCTGGGCGTCGGCGATCTGCGGGCCAGTACGATTGGCGTCAGCGATGCCCATCTTCGCGCGTTCGTCTTGCTTGCTGTCAGGCATCTCTTTACCCGAACCAATCTCGCGCAGCACTCCGCCCGAGTCCTCAAGCGGTATCAACTCACCACGGTATTGCAGAACGGCTCGACCGCCCGCGTACTCGATCTCGTCGATGGAAACGCTTTCGATCCGCTCGACCGCGCTCAACGGCATCGCCATGCGCTCGATCCTGCCTGCCGCGCCCCCACTGTTTCTTGAGGTCTCGTAGATCACCATGGCGTTTTCCAGCCCAATCTGCAGTGAATTGTCAGTCCTCGCCCCGCCCTGCGCATCGCTCATCGCAATATCATCCGTCACCGCGCGCACCCCGGCTCGCGCTCCCACCGCCGCTACATTCAGAATCAGAGCAAGCATGCCACTACCCAGAACGGTCGCGCCAGAGTATATGCCGATCTCGCGCAGCTCTTCCGACAGCGGTTTCAACACAATCTCTTCCGGCGCCTCCAGATCGTCGACTGCCAGCCCGAAGCGCCGCCCTTCCGACTCCACTACCGCAATATAAAATCCAGCTCCCTCGATGTGGGGCCGCTGCTTCAGGCCCAGCAATCGATCGAGCCAGACCAGAGGAAGCAGTTGCTCGCGCAGCCGAAAGACCTCGGTCGTCCCAATCCGTTCCACCATCTGCGCGGCCTCGCGCTCAGGCACATAGACCAACTCAGCCAGTGTGTTTTGCGGCAGCGCGAAGCTCTCACCTCCGCTGTAGACCACCAACGCCGGAACGATGGCCAGCGTTAACGGAACCCGCATCCGCACCGACGTTCCCGAGCCCAACCGTGACTCCAACTCCACCCGTCCGCCCACGCGCTCCATGTTGGCACGCACCACATCCATCCCCACGCCGCGTCCGGAGACGCTGGTAATTTTCTTCGCCGTAGAGAATCCCGCGACAAACAGCAGCTGCAACGCCTCGCGCGAAGTCATCGTCGCGGCATGCTCCGGCGTCACCAGTCCGCGCTCGATGGCCTTGGCCAGAACCTGCTCGGTGGAGATTCCCGCCCCGTCGTCGCACACCTCAATCACCACTGCCCCGCTCTGCTGGAAGGCGCGCAGCCGCACCACTCCCTCCACCGGTTTGCCCGCCCTCACGCGTTCGGCTGGCGGTTCGATTCCGTGGTCGACAGCGTTGCGCACGGCGTGCGTCAGAGGATCGCGAATCGCCTCCATCAGGCTCTTGTCTAGTCTGGTCTCCTGCCCATAGAACTCCAGCCGAACCCGTCGTCCGCAGGTCACGCCCAGGTCCCGCACCATGCGCGGAAACTTGCTGAACAGGTGTCCCACCGGCTGCATCCTAGCTTGCATGACGGTCGCGCGCAGATCTGCTGTCACACTGTCCAGACGTCGCGCCAGCTCGGGAAAGTTCTTCTCTTCGGGCGTCGAGCGCAATATCTGATTGCGCGTCAGCACCAGTTCGCCCACCTGATTCATCATTCGGTTCAACACTTCTACGTCGATGCGGATCGAAGGCTCCGACTGCACCGCTGCCGCGCCGCCCGCTGTCGTCCCCCGAGTCGTCTCATCGCCCGCTCGCCGCGCCTCAACTCTCTGCGCCCGGTCACGCTCGCCCACTTCAAGCTCTACCGACGCCGACTTCAGCGTGGCCGCCGGAAGCGGTACAGCCTGCACCGGCGTCTGCGGCGGCGATATCAAAGCCTCAGATGGATTCGCTCCATCAGCTCTCAACAGCGCCAGATGGGCGATCAGTTCGCTGTCGTCGTCCTCATTTCTCTCACCCTCGGTCCCGGTTACTGCAATCAGCGTCAGAATCGCGCGCAGCCCATCCATCAGTTGCAGCAGTCCATCGATCAGTTTGCTATCGGCCTTCAAACGCTTGTCGCGCAACTCACCCAGCAGCGATTCGCCCGCGTGGGCCAGCGTCTGCATTCGCTTAAATCCTAGAAAACCCGTGGTCCCCT
>CAZPZL010000041.1:0-12384 GCA_964590925.1 uncultured Granulicella sp. | reverse complement strand
TCTCGTTGATGTGGCGTAGAAAGTCCCCGCGTAAAGCAAGCACATCACCGCGAATTTCTGCGGCGTAGACGATTCCCGGCGTCGTATCCGTCGCCAGCGAATGAACGTCCTTGTCGATGCTGTTGAGGCTCATGATCGCCACTGCAACCAGAATCATACTCATGCACACCAGCACGCTGGATGTAATGATGAACCTCTTGCCAATCGTCATCGTTGAACCCATAGTCTAAACTCCTCTTGAAATCATATGAGCAGGAATCATTCATGCAGTCATCCACCCGCAGACAGCTCTCGCCTACATCGCTTATCGACCAATCCGCACGGAACAACAACGTGTCGCAAATTATTGCATCGTCTTGTTTCAGGCAGCGGTTGCCCCGCGTCTCGATTTGGAGCAAGTAGCCAGCTTTGCCAGTGGAGATTCCAAACAACTTCCAATAAGTTGCTCATGTCGCGGGTTTTGATTGAGTCACCCTCCAGACGCGCTAACATGGATACACCTATGGACTTCGTTAAAAAAGTTGCGGTGATAGATAACTACGATTCGTTCACATACAACCTCGTGCAGTACATGGGGGAACTGGGCGCGGAGGTGGTGGTGCGCCGTAACGATGAGCTGACGGCGGTCGAGGTCGAGGCGCTGGGGCCGTCGCACATCCTGATCTCTCCGGGGCCGTGTACGCCGGAGGACGCGGGGATCTCCATCGAGCTGATCCGGCACTTTGCACGTCTGGCGCGGGCGGGCGGGCGGAGGGTGCCGCTGCTGGGCGTGTGTCTGGGGCATCAGGCAATTGGCGCGGCATTCGGCGGCAAGGTGGTGCGCGCGGCGAAGCTGATGCATGGCAAGACCAGCGAGGTAGAGCACGATGGACGCACGATCTTCGCGGGGATTGCCTCGCCGATGACGTGTACGCGGTATCACTCGCTGATCGTGGCCGAGGAGGGATTGCCCGCAGAGTTGGAGGTTTCGGCGTGGACGATCGAGACGGCTGGCGAGGGCAAGTCTGGCGGCAAGACGATTATGGCGCTGCGGCATCGCGAGCTGCCTATCGAAGGCGTGCAATTTCATCCCGAGAGCGTGTTGACGGTCGAGGGAAAGAAGATCATTGCGAACTTTCTGAAGATGTAGGCTGGGAGCATGAGTCTGCGAAGATTGTCTGCGCGCGTGGTGCTGTTGCTCTTTATGCCGAGGTGCGCGCTGTCCGGCGTGGCATGGGCGCAGCAGCTGATTGGGTATGTTGCTACGCACGATGCGGAGGTTACGGGCGCCAAGGATGTGATGGACGGGCGCGCCGTGCTAATCGGCTCGGCCAGTGTCGCGGCGCGGGATCATACGGCTGGGATCGAGTTGGCGCGGGGGGGGAAAGTGCGCGTCTGTCAGACCAGCGTACTGAGGCTGACAGAGAGTCGGGAGATGATGGTTGCCGCGCCGCTGCTGTTTGCGCTGGAGCGCGGGGCGATTGAGATCGAGACCAAGGCGACGCCGACCGATGCGGTGATGACGGCTGACCTGCGTTTTACAGTGAAGACGCGCGGGCCGCTCGACCTACGGCTGCGCGTGGCCGCGAACGGCGATACCTGCGTGGACAATCGCGGAGTGATGGCGCCGCTGCTGGAGGTGAGCGACGCCTTCGGCGATGCGACGTACGAGGTTACGGCCGCACAGCATGTTCTATTCGAGCACGGAAGCCTGCGCGAGGTGGTCGACAGCGAGGCGGCGCCGTGTGGCTGCCCGGAGGCTGGCATGTCAGTAGCCGACGCGCTGTTGGCGTCTGGCGGGGCGAGGGAGAGGCATCCGTTCCCGATCGCTGTCAGCGAAGGACTGGCTCCCGGGGCCGAGCTTGCACCCACGACCATGGGTGAGGTCCATGCGCAGGGAAGCGATACGTTGATCTACAACGCACAGGCAGGCTCGAACGCACAGGCAGGCTCGGCGAATGGTGGGGGAGCGACGGCTGCGCCGGTTACGACTCCATCGGCCACGCCGAAGAAGGGACTGGCGCGGCGGGTTGGGCGGTTCTTTCGCAGAATCTTTCGCTGGGGTTAGCGCGGGGCTATTTTGAGGATTTGAGCTATGAACTATTAGAGTTGGTCGGTTTTCTTGACAGGGGGGAACGCATACGCGATGCTTATAGTGCTGGCCCGTGTGCGGCCTCAGGCGGCTTGCTGTGCGCGTCAGTTGCGCGCGAGATAGTGCAGGCGTCGGTTGTCGGAAGCAGGCAGCTCTTCCGAACAGGTCTTCAGGTCAGGAGTGCGGCTCCAGATTACGCGTCTGGATTTCGACATCCGGGATGTGCTTGGACAGTTTGCGCCAGTGGATCTTCGGCGGTTGCTGGAAGAGTTTGCGGGCGAAGCAAGAGATGTTTAGCAGAGAAGTTTGGAAGGATGGAATCGGATGGGATCGAGTGTGATGTCTACGCAGCTGCTTCTGATGTTGGTCTTCGTCGTGCTGATGTACTTCGTGATGATTCGTCCCAATCAGGTCAAGCAGAAGAAGTGGCAGGAGATGTTGAGCCAGTTGAAGACCGGTGACAAAGTGACGACCAATGGCGGAATTCGTGGGGTTATCGTCTCCGTCAAGGATGATGTGGTGCAGATTCGTGTTGCGCCGGACAATATCAAGTTGGAGTTTGTAAAGGCCGCCATCGCATCGGTGACGGTTCCAGACGAGCAGGGTCTCAGTAAGTAATTTGCAGTATGCAGGGATGCATGGGGTAGGCGAAAGTGGCTGCCACCGCGAGTTTTAGGCAGGTTTCAGCAAAGGAATCAATGAGCAAGAATCTGAAGGGCAAGACAGCGTCAATCGTCGCATTACTGGTTATATGCTGCTACGGCATCGTGGGCATTCCACATGGAGTGTCTCTGACGGCGTTGAAACAGGCGCTATCGGAGCGCATCAATCTGGGTCTCGACCTACGCGGCGGCACGCACTTGGTGCTCAAGGTCAATGTGGAAGAGGCCGTCGGTGATACGACCGACCGCGATGTGCAGCGCATTGAGGCGGACCTCAGTAAAGCGGAAATCTCCGGCGTCACGGTGAGCAAGCTGGACCCGACCGCGCATCCCGAGGCGATCACAGTTAGCGGAGTTCCGCAGGCCAAGTCGAGTGACGTGCGCAGCCTGTTGGAGGGCAACGACTACATCAGCTACGATGTGAGTTCGAACGCGGATGGAAGCGACCGGCTGACGATGAAGCCAGCGGCGATTCGCACACTGGAACAGACGACGCTACAGCACTCCATCGAGACGATCACGCAGCGGGTCGATACTCTGGGAGTGGCTGAGGCCAAGGTGGCTCCGTATGGTCTGGGCGACAACGAGGTGCTGGTCGAGATGCCGGACATCTCCGATCCGGGCAAGGTCGAGGATGCGATCAAGTCCACCTCCAAGTTGGTCATCTACCCCGTGGTGAGCGGACAGGGACCGTGGGAGAACGACGAGGCGGCGATGACGGCGTTGGGCGGCGTGGTGCCGACCGACGATATTCTGTTGCACGGTAACACTAAGCCGGATTCGCCCGACCAAGTCTACCTGCTGGAGCGCAACAGCGTGGTGTCGGGAACCGACTTCCGCGACGCGCAGCCCTCGACCGATCAGAATGGCCGTCCGATTATGACCTTCACGCTGACCACCGAGGCTGGCGAGCGATTCTATAAGTACACCTCTGAGCACTCGAAGGCTAGTTCCACGCCGGGTTCGATGGCCATCGTGCTGGGCAACAAGGTCAAGGAGGTCGCCGAAATCGAGACAGGGATTAGCGACCGTGGTCAGATCACGGGCAGCTTTACCAAGGACGAGGTCAACAGCCTCTCGCTGATGCTGCGCACTGGCTCGTTGCCTGCGTCTATCAGCACGCTGGAGACGAATACAGTTGGCCCCAGCCTGGGGGCGGCGTCCATTCGTCAGGGCGTACTTGCGGCTGTCTTCGGAATGTTGGCTGTGATGGTGTTCATGCTGGTCTACTATCGCGGTGCTGGTATCAACGCGATTCTGGCTTTGATCTTCAACCTCATCATTCTGCTCGGCTTCCTGCATCTGGTCAATGGCACACTGACGTTGCCGGGTATTGCGGGCGTCATTCTGACCATTGGTATGGGCGTTGACTCGAACGTGCTGATCTTCGAGCGAATCCGCGAGGAACTACGCGCGGGCAAGACAGCGGCGGTAGCCGTCGAGCAGGGCTTTGGCCATGCGTGGGTCACCATTATCGACACACACGTCACAACCATCGTCTCGGCGGCGATCCTGTTCCTGTTTGGGACCGGGCCGGTGCAAGGCTTTGCGGTGACTCTGGTCTTTGGACTTCTGGCAAATCTGTTCACCGCCGTCTTTGTGTCGCGCGTGATCTTCGACGCCATACTGGAAAAGAAGGAACGTGGCGCGGAGTTGTCGATCTAGCAGAAAATTAGAGAGTTAGAAATACGAGGCGATGCAGGGCACGCCTGAGGAAAGCACAGTGGAACTGTTTCACGATGTCAATATCGACTGGTTGGGCAAGAAGTGGTACTTCCTTGGTTTCTCGCTGATATTTTCGGTGGCGGGAATTCTGAGCATGGCGTTCTGGCACGGGATTCCGCGCGGCGTGGACTTCAAGGGCGGCACGCAGATTCGTGTGCCGTTCGACTCGACGCCCAATGAGGATCACATCCGTCACGCGCTGGACGTCGCTGGGGTCAAGGACTTCACCATTCAGCGCATCTCCGCGTCGGCGACGGAGAAGGGCAACGATGTGGTGATCTTGCTGCCGATGTCCACTGCGACCGACCAGAACCACGATGCAGGCCTGCAGTCGGTCGAGGACGCGCTGCACGCCAACTATTCGGACTCTGGCTTCAGCCAGCCCAGCATTCAGATCGTGGGGCCAACGGCGGGCAAGCAGCTACAGAAGCAGGCTGCGCTGGCGACACTGTACTCGCTGATCGGCATGCTGATCTACCTGTGGTTCCGCTTCGAGCTGATCTATGGTGTCGCAGCCGTGGTCGCGGTCTTCCACGACACGCTGATTACGGTGGGCGCGTTCAGCCTGACCAATCAGGAGATCTCGCTGACGGTCATCGCCGCGATCCTGACCCTGATCGGATACTCGATGAACGACACCATTGTCGTCTTCGACCGAATCCGCGAGAATCTGGCGCTATCGCGACGGGAGTCGCTGACCGATGTAGTTAATCGCAGCATCAATCAGACGCTGAGCCGGACCGTCATCAGTTCGGGCCTGACGTTTTTGACCGTTATGAGCCTCTTCCTCTTTGGCGGAGCGGTGCTGCATGGCTTCTCGTTCGCACTGGTTGTGGGAATTGTTATCGGCACCTACTCATCCATTGCGGTTGCCGCGCCGATGTTAGTTGCATACCAGGACTGGCGCAAAAGTCAGGGCAAAGTCGCAAGTCTTCCGGCCAAGCGCGCCAAGGTATAAGTTGCCGGTTACAGCGCTCGGGTTTCCAAGCGTGAATGTTTTTGTGTACTATTGTTTTGACTTTGGCTTTAGGTGCGGTTTCGTCGTTCGGGTGACGCGGCTGTAGGTGGCAAGAGAGGAGGCGGGAACGTCTCTTCTCCGACGTAGGAGCAAAGCCGTGATGTAGGAACAAAGCCGGGGCGTGGGAACAAATCAGCCCGGCTCGGTGTCTAAGTCGAGTAGAGATTATTTTGCGAGGCAGTATATGTTTGAAAGCGCTTTGATGGAATCCGGCGGGCAGATCAAGACAAAGTCCAAGTATTGGATGATTGCGACATGTTCCTTTAATGTTTTGATCTTGTTGACAATTATTCTGATTCCGCTGCTGTATCCCGAGGCTCTGCCGAAGACGGCTCTGACGTCGTTGTTGACCGCGCCACCGCCGCCACCGCCACCACCACCACCGCCACCACCTCAGGTCAAGGTGCAGCCAGTGAAGATCGTCTCGGAGATCGACACGGGGCTGCATGCTCCGGCTAAGATTCCTAAAGACATCAAGATGATCAAGGAAGAAGCTGCACCTTCGACTGGCGGCGGAGTCGTCGGCATGGGAGTGGGAACTGGAGGACCAGGCGGGGCTGCGGGCAGTTTGTTTAGCAGTTTGAACACAAATACGCCAGTAGTTCAGCGGCAGCCACCGAAGCCGACCGGGCCGGTTCGGCTGTCGAGCGGCGTGGTTGCTGGCATGGCGATCGATAAGCCAGCGCCTGCATATCCGGCCATTGCCAAAGCTGCTCACGTTCAGGGTGCGGTGATTCTGCACGCCATCATCTCCAAGCAGGGAACCATCGAGAATGTTTCGGTGATCAGCGGTAACGGAATGCTGGTCAACGCAGCCCGCGACGCTGTAATGCGCTGGCGATATAAGCCCTACATTCTGGATGGGGAACCGGCCGAGGTGGAGACCAGCATTACAGTCAACTTCAGCTTTGGCAACTGATCGCCGATGTTATTGCGCGTAGCTTGATTGATAATTTGGCTCTAAGTTTTATCTGTCTCACCCAGTTTCATCGTCATACATATTGCACGAAGTAGTTTTTTGTTTGTCTAGCTCAATGTTGTATAGAAATCAGGAGGAAAGATTCCAGTGATTCTCGCTCATCTCGCAAATTTCGCACATACTCCCGCACCGCTCGCCATGCTTTTCCAGGAGTCCGGTGGTGGCGCTGTCAGCTTCAGCTTAAGCGGTCTACTCCACAACATGGGCTGGCCCGCGCTCACCATTGCCGGTATTCTCTTCATCATGTCGATCTGGTCCCTGGCTGTCATGATCGACCGGCTGATTTACTTCAACGCAGCTAAGAAACAGTCGCGCGAGTTTGCGCCCAAGGTTGCCGGAGCCCTAAAGGATGGTCGTCTGGACGAGGCAATCAAGGTGGGCGACCGCAGCAAGAAGTCGCATCTGGCGGAGGTTGTAACCTCTGGGCTACAGGAGTTCCGCAGCTTCGGATCGGGCGGAAACATCACGCCGGAGCAGATCGAGAGCGCGTCGCGCGCCCTTGAGCGTTCGGAGGCGATTGTACATGCCAAGCTGAAGCGCGGTCTGGGCGGACTGGCCACCATTGGTTCGACCGCACCATTCATCGGGCTGCTCGGCACCGTCATCGGAATTCTGAATGCTTTCCAGCAGATTGCCTTGCAGAAGACATCGGGTATCGGCGCGGTTGCAGGCGGTATCTCGGAAGCTCTGGTTACGACGGCTTTCGGCCTGTTCGTCGCCATCCCCGCCGTCATGACCTTCAACTACTTCACCAACAAAGTGGAGGCGTTTGACGTCGAGATGGACAACAGCTCGAGCGAGTTGGTGGACTACTTCATCAAGCAGAGCCACCGGTAATCCGCTTGGATTGAATGAAGCAGAAGTGACAGCGGGAATCGATCTGGGATAGATGGCCTTCGGGGGCCGCAAGCGAACGGCCTCCGAAGGCGCATTCTCCACGGCGATGAGGACGGCAACCACGGCAGATAGCCGGGAACGACCGAACGGGACATAAGATTATGAGTATCAACAAACGCGACGAAGGCAAGAAGGTCAACTCCAATATCAACGTCACCCCGATGGTGGACGTGATGCTGGTTCTGCTGATCATCTTCATGGTTATCACTCCCATGTTGAACAACAAGGTACAACTTGACCTGCCAGTGGCCACGGCTGCGGTGGCCATGGAGAACGCCAATAAGGAAGACGCAATCACGGTTGCCGTGACGCGCGATGGCCACACCTACCTTGGCGGAGATCCGATCACGCTTGACGAGATAGGCGCGAAGGTTGCTGCACTGCTGGAGAAAAAGCCAGAGGGAGAAAAAGAGGTATACATGCGTGCGGACTACCGCGCCAAGTACGGCAGGGTGATGGATACGGTCGACGAGATCCGGACAGCCGGGGTAAGCCAGCTTGGCCTGTTGACCGAGAAGCGCGACAGCGACGAGCCGGTTAAGAGGTAGGCAGAGTAGGTCGACCTTGTTCGATTTGCAGGCAAGACTAATCTGCTGTTTGAGCAACTGAGTCAAGATGGAATTCAGTGCCGACGTTAACATACGGTCGGACGCAGTAGGAAGAATAAGGAGATTTTGCTATGGGCATGGGCGGTGGTGGTGGTACGGGAAAAGCGGTCTCAGACATCAATGTGACTCCGCTGATCGACGTTCTTCTGGTGCTTCTGATTATCTTCATGGTGATCGTGCCGGTGACGCCGAAGGGCTTGGAGACGTTGATTCCGCAGCCGCCGAAGACAAACACGCCGGAGCCACCGAGTCAGACGATTGTGGTTCAGGTGATCTCCAATGGTGCCGGAGAGCCAGGCTACAAGATCAACGACTCCTCCTTCAACAAATCGGAGCTTGAGCCCAAGCTGGCTGAGATCTTTGCCACGCGCAATGAGAAGGTTATGTTCGTCAAGGGCGATGCTGCGCTGGACTTCCGCAAGATCGCCGAGGTAATCGACTTTGGTCACCAGGCCGACGTCGACAACATTGGATTGATTACGCCAAAGGTAGAAGCCAACCAGTAATCCTCGTCCCTTCCGCGATGTGTTGGGGGAGCTATATCCAAGCAAGCGCTGCCATTCGTGGCAGCGTTTTTCTTTTGGAGTGTTTCCGTAATGGAGTATTCCATAGTCGAAGCAAACAAAGAAGATTCCGCTGCTGCGCTGCGGAATGACAAGCAAGAGATCAGGCATCAGCAACAGCCGGAGCTTTAGCCTCGGCGAGGGTGATGGCGAAGTAGGATTGCGGGTCAATGAAGGTGTGTCTTGGGGTGAATCCTGCGTCGACAAGCAGAGCAGTAAGCGCGTCCAACGTGAACTTGTAGCTGTTCTCGGTGTGGATGGTTTCGCCTGCCGTGAATCGGACGAGGAGCTCTGGGCCAGCGCAGTTGGCTGGGATAAGTACGGACTGCTCTATGAGCGACTCAAGATGCATCTCGATGCGGGAGTGGCTGGGGTTCCAGATGGCTTGGTGAGCGAATCGTTCGGGGCGGAAGTTGGCTCCAAGTTCGCGGTTCAGGCGAACGAGCAGATTGCGGTTGAAGGCGGCCGTGACTCCGGCGGTGTCGTTGTAGGCGGCCAGTAGCATAGCCACGGTTTTTCCAGAGTTGCGACTGGGTGCTAGGTCTGCGCCAAGCAGCAGGGCGTCGCCAGTTGTGAGCTGGTCTCCCAGGCGGGCGAGGATTGCGCGAGCCTCTGTGGGCGCGAAGTTGCCGATGTTGGAGCCGATGTAGAGCGCAAGAATCTTGCACAGAGGTGGGTGTTCGAAGGGGATCAGCTGAGTGAGATAGTTGGCGATGCACGGGCGGACTGTGACGCTGGGTAGTTCGCGCTCAAGCTGTGTGCGTGCTTGTTCGAGCGCGCTGGGGCTGATATCGATGGGCTGATAGAGGACGCCGGTCTGGCGTCGGACGAGTGCGTCAAGCAGGATTGCGGTCTTGCTGGCAGTGCCAGCACCAAGTTCAACCAGCGTGAGAGGAGCGTCGAGGGCGCGTAATATTTCGTCAGTGTGAGCGGCAAAGAGGGCGCGCTCGGCGCGGGGCAGGTAGTATTCAGGCAGTGCCGTGATCTGCTCGAATAGCTGCGAGCCAGCGTCGTCGTAGAAGAGCCACGGTGCAAGCGATTTGGGTTTGGCGGAGAGGCCGTGTCGTGCCTCAGCGGCGACGTCTTGGTTCACTTTGGGGCTTCCTGTGAAAGATCGTGGGCGAGGCGGAGGCCGGAGAACTGCCAGCGTGTGGTGGGAACGAAGAAGTTGCGGTAAGTCGCGCGTATGTGAGTGGTGGGGGTGACACAGGAGCCACCGCGTAGGACCATTTGCGAGCTCATGAACTTGCCGTTGTACTCGCCGAGTGCTCCGGGGGCTGCGTGGTAGCCGGGGTAGCCAGTGTAGGACGAGGCAGTCCATTCCCACACGTCACCTAAGAGCTGCTGTAGACCTGGCCGTGAGCGAGCGCGGGTAGGATGTAGGCTGCCGGATTCCAGAAGGTTGGCGGAGGTTGAGCTGGTCTGAGCCGCTGCGTGTTCCCACTCGAACTCAGTGGGGAGACGACATCCAGCCCAGCGAGCGTACGCGTCCGCCTCGAAGAAGCTGAGGTGGCAGACAGGTGTAGCGGCGAGCTCCTCGATTGGCCGCCATCCGTCGAGGGTGTAGATGCGACAGCTGTCGCTGGTGTGCTGCCAGTAGAGCGGAGACTGCCATCCCTGCTCGCGCACGGTGATCCAGCCGTCGGAGAGCCAAAGCTCCGGACGGGCGTAAGCGTTGTCTTCGAGAAAGGCAAGGTACTCGTCACAGGTGATGGGACGCGAGGCTAGCTGATAGGGCGCGAGGTAGACGGCGTGGCGCGGCGATTCGTTATCGTAGGCGAAGCTGCCGGGGTCGGGCGAAGCGCCGATCTCGATGAGTCCGGGGTTGAAGTCGAGCCATGTGAGTGGTGCGGCGGTTGCGGCGTCGACTGCTGATGATGCTGCGCGATAGGCGAAGTGCAGCGGGTTGGTGAACAGGGCGTGCTTGATGTCTGTGGCGAGCAGTTCCTGATGCTGCTGTTCGTGGTTTAGGCCAAGGACTATGCGATTGATGGTATCGGCGTTGGTCCGCTGGTCGAGGAGGCAAGCAATTGCAGAGTCGACATGGGTGCGGTAGGCGTAAACCTCAGCAAGCGACGGACGACTGAAGCTGGCTCGCAGGGCCTTTGCTGGTTGCATGCCTAGCGAGTTGTAGTAGGAGTTGAAAAGCCAGTGGAAGTCGGGGTGGAAGACGCGGTAGTTGGGAAGAAACTCGGCGAGGACGAGAACCTCAAAAAACCAAGTTGTGTGAGCGAGATGCCACTTAGCGGGGCTGGCCTCGGGCAGGGACTGCACCATCATGTCCTCGGGCGAGAGCGGTGCGGTAAGCAGGAGCGACTGTGCGCGCACGGTGCGGTAGCGGTCTCGCAGATCTGTGATCGTGCTCGTTTGCTGGGGCTTGGGCGACATCAGTGATCCTCTCGGCACACGAGTTGCGAGGCATGTTTGCCCTATGATTCAGTATGCAACATAGCGGAACTTAGCGACAGACATTCAGCAGGGCAAGCACGGGAAAAGTAGATTCCTCAGCTGCACTGCCTAAAAATACGAAAGAGGCTGGGAGTGCTCTAGCCTCTGTTTATTAATGGACCAATGGGTTTTTTGTCAAAAGTGCACCAAATCTTAAAACTGGTGCACTTCTACGATACCGTAACCGGTATCAAACTCAACTTCGACGTCTATTGTCGAGATTCGCTTTATCCCATTTTGGGTGGTTACGCGGCAACTTCATCGAAGATGATCGGCGGTAAACTAAAGATAAAAATAATTTACCAGATGTTTTGTGCAGATTGAGCAATTTGAAAAGTGGCCGAGACCCCGAACAGTCAAACCGTGAAACGGAAGTGGCGGAACGGGTATAAATTCATCGGCGACCCTTAGACTTCGCTCAGGATGACAGCAAAATAGGCAGTGGGAGAAGCTGGTGGTAGACCCACTCATCGCATGAAACAAAGACGTGATGAATGGGGCACAGATTATCGTAAGGTCGAGGAAAACGATGAGAGGCCAGCCACCCTGCGAATGGTGGAGGCAGCGGTGGATCGAGTGAAGAGCAGGTTCCCTACGGGAATGACAAACAAGAACGGATATATCCCCTATGCTGGAGAGATGAAGAAGATCAGGATTATCGGCGGCGGGCTGGCTGGGAGTGAGGCGGCGCTACAGGCTGCGTCTCTGGGCTGCTACGTTGACCTCTACGAGATGCGGCCTGTCCGCTCAACCGAAGCGCACCAGACGGCGGACTTTGCCGAGCTGGTCTGCTCGAACTCGCTGAAGTCGGAGAGCGAAAACACTGCACCGTGGCTGTTGAAGCAGGAGATGCGGCGGGCTGGATCGTTTTTGCTGCGCGATGCCGACGCCAGCGCCGTCCCTGCCGGACACGCGCTGGCGGTTGATCGGATCGAGTTCTCGCGTCGCGTCAACCAGCGCATCGAAGACTCGGCTACAGGCCCAGACGCGCGCATCACTGTCTATCGCGAGGAGGTGAAGACGCTGGACTCCGACGAGCCCGACACCTTGACGATTCTGGCTACGGGGCCGCTGACCTCACCTACGATGGCTGCGGAGTTGATGCGACTGACCGGCTCCGAGCATCTGGCCTTCTACGACTCGATCTCGCCTATCGTCGATGCGACGACCATAGATATGGACCGCGTCTACTTTGCCGCGCGCTACGACAAGGGCACAGCTGACTACATCAACTGCCCGTTCACCAAGGAGGAGTACGAGCGCTTTCTGGATGCGCTGGTCAGCGCCGAGTCCGTCGTGCTGAAGGATTGGGAGGCGCTGTCCAGCCAATCGCAGCCGCACTACTTCGAGGGCTGCTTGCCGATAGAGGAGATCGCTCGCCGAGGCCGTGACACGCTGCGCTTTGGGCCGATG
>CAZPZL010000040.1:0-12425 GCA_964590925.1 uncultured Granulicella sp. | reverse complement strand
CCCTTGGAATGGCAACCCTTTGTTGCATCACAGTATCGATGAGTACGCTATAGCCCTGCGTCATACCTTGACCCGAAAGTGTCGAAAGCGCTCCATCAGCGAAGCCGGTCCTCGTGCCGTAAGCCACACCAAATTTCCCTCGAATTTTTTAGAACTGACCACCGCGCCCGCCTCCAGCGCGGCCAATGCGGCTCCCTCTGACTGCGGGATACGCAATCTTTTCTCGACCAGCGGGTCCACCACCAGAGCCTCGTCGATGGCGACCAGCAGTTCGTGCAGTCCCAGCTTCGCCAGCCCCGAGACCGCGACCTCAACCGGTTTGCCGTGCCTCTGCCTGTCCGAAGTCTCCGCCAGCCGAGCGCGCGCCTCGATCGGCAGCAGGTCAATCTTGTTCATTACCTCGATAACGGGCTTTCCCGCGACCTCCAGTTCGCACAGAACCTTCTCTACCTGTGACTTCTGCTCGTCTGCCATGCCGCTTGCTGCGTCGCGGACGTGCAGCAGAACCGCGGCCCGCTCAACCTCTTCCAGCGTGGCGCGGAAGCTGGTGACCAGCGTGTGCGGCAGATTGCGAATGAAGCCCACCGTGTCCGACAGCAGAATCCTGCGCCGACTGGGCAGTTGCAACAGCTTCAGCTTGGGATCGAGCGTCGCGAACATTCGCGCCGATTCCAGCACACCCGCTTCCGTGAGCGCGTTGCAGAGTGTGCTCTTTCCCGCGTTGATGTAGCCCACCAGCGCTACCACTGCTACGGGCACGGCCTCGCGTCGCTGCCTCTGCTGGCGACGAATCCGGCGCACTGTCTCCAACTGTTCCTTCACATGGTCGATGCGCAGGTTGATCTTGCGCCGGTCGGTCTCGAGCTGCGTCTCTCCGGGGCCGCGTGTGCCGATTCCGCCGCCGAGCTGGCTCATCGTCTTGCCCCGCCCTGCCAGTCGCGGCAACTGGTATTCGAGCTGCGCCAGTTCCACCTGCAACTGACCCTCGCGAGTTCGCGCGTGGCGGGCAAAAATGTCCAGAATCAACTGGGTTCGATCGATCACGCGACAGGGCAGTCTGGCCTCCAGGTTGCGCAACTGTGAGGGCGTCAGGTCGTGGTCGAAGAGCACGACGTCGGCTCCGGTGGAAGCTACCACGCCCTCAATCTCGTCTAGCTTGCCTTGCCCTACCAGCGTTGCCGGGTCGGGCCGTGACCGTCGCTGCACCAGCGTGGCGGCAATCTCTGCGCTTGCGCTCTGCGCCAGCTCCTCGAACTCCGCCAGCGACGCCTCGAAGTCGAGATCGCCCGACGCTGCTCTGTCTCCATTGCCAGTCTCAACATCAACCGAATCCGACGCTTCAACGACGGACTCCTCGATGGAAGCCCCAGCCGCATCTCTCGCCAGCCGAGCTGCCGCGGACAATCGTCTGCGCTGCCCGGTAAACTCCACCGCTACCAGCACGGCAAGCTCCTGCCCGGACGCCCGCCGCGCCTGAACTGTCTTAGTCGCCGCTATAGTCTTCGATTGGTTCAATTTCCTGTGACGCCAGCGATCTCGTTCCCCACTACGCTGTGCGCTCGCGGATCCAGGCGTCCTTCGTGTGCAGCAACGCGCCCGTTGACCACCGTCGAGATGGCGTGCTTGAAGACCAGCTGTTCCTGAGCGTTGTTCTCCAGCAGTACCGAGTACTTGTCAAAGGAACGTATCTTTCCCGTCAACTTCACGCCGCTCACCAGGTAGATCGTGACCGCGCTCTTGTCCTTGCGAACAGTGTTGAGAAACGTATCCTGAATATTCTGCGCCGGCTTTGCTTCCATGAGGGCCGATCTCCTTTAGTTGGGTTCACGGAGAAAAATCCCCGGAAAAAGCGTAGGCAAATCTCTCACAAAAAAGATAGGACGAGGCAAACTCCGTGGAGTTCGGTCGCCAGTGCAAGCAATAATCCAAACTATTCCTCGAAGCATGTATACGATACAGGCCACAGCCTCGATTTTCAACTTATCTCTTGCGGCCTGAGTGAATTTAGCCTCTGGCCATATTCAATTGGATGCGCTCCTGATAAATTAGACGCGCGGCGGTGGCAATCAGTTTAGCCTGCCCACGTTGTACCATTGCAATCAGTGAATCCAGCCAAGTCGCAATCCGTCGTCTCGCAGTCCATTGCTGCACAACCGGTGCCGATGCTCGACTTTAGTCGCCAGTACGCAGCCCTGCGGCAGGAGCTTCTAGCCGCCATCACCGCTGTATGCGATTCGCAGCGCTTCATCCTTGGTCCCGAGGTCGCTGGCTTCGAGGCCGCGGTCGCTGTCGCCTGCGGACCGGTTGGAGTCCAGCTCCATGCCATCGCCTGCGCCAGTGGCACAGACGCTCTCTGGCTAGCGCTGGCAGCCAGCGGCATCGGCGACTGCCCTGGTACCCCGCGATCGGGGGGGGGCGATGCCGTCATCACCAGTCCTTTCAGCTTCTTCGCCACGGCCAGTTCTATCCTGCGCGCCGGGGCACGTCCCGTCTTTGCCGACATCGACCCGCGCACCTTCAACCTCTCGCCGAGCAGTGTCGCCGAAGTCCTCGCCAGTCCCTCTGGCGAGAGCATCAAAGCCATTCTTCCCGTCCATCTCTACGGTCAGTGCGCCGATTGGGACGCATTTGAGCAGCTCCGGCACGACCACCGAGGTCTGCTGCTGATCGAAGACGCCGCCCAGGCCTTTGGAGCCACATGGACGACGCCTGGACAGCCGCCCCGTCCCGCCGGATCTCTGGGAGATGCAGCGGCCTTCAGCTTCTATCCGACAAAGAATCTTGCTGCGATGGGAGACGCGGGTCTCGTCACCACCTGTGGTGCACAGATAGCTGCACGCGCCCGCAGCCTGCGTGGCCACGGCATGACTCGCCGCTACTACCACGATGAGGTCGGCTGGAACTCACGCATGGACGACCTGCAGGCTGCCGTCCTCAACGTCCGTCTGCGCTACATCGACCAGTGGAACCACCAGCGTCGCGCCCTCGCAGCACGCTACGACCAGCTCTTCGGCGAGGCTGGGTTGGTCGCAGAGTCTACCGCAGACGGCGTTGTCCTGCCCTATAATGACCCGAGTGCGACGCCGGTCTTGCACCAGTACGTCATCCGCGCTCCGCACCGCGACGCCCTACGCGCCGCGCTAGCCGAGCAGCAGATCGGCAGCGAGATCTACTACCCGGTGCCGATCCACCTGCAAGCCGCGCTCAAGGAACTCGGCTACAAGCAGGGTGACTTCCCCGAAGCCGAACGCGCTGCCGCCGAAGTCCTCGCCTTGCCCATCTATCCCGAGCTGCGCGACGACGAGCAACAAACCGTCGTCGCCGCCATCCGTCGCTTCTACGCTTGAATGCGCAAAATGTGGGGATTGATCATTACGAACAGGATGGAATACTGACAATTGTTATTGGATTCCAGCAAGGGTAAAAATGCTCTAGTCTGGAGACATGCCTGAGCTTCCCGAGGTCGAGACAATTGCCGCTGGTGTTCACGCCCGCGTCCACGGCGCCCGCATCCTGCGCGTCTGGACCAGCGACAAGCCGCAGAGCTTCAAGACGCCCGCCGACGAGGTTGTACGCGCCCTTGCTGGCTCGCGCATCACCAGCGTCCGCCGCGTCGGCAAGACCATCGTCATGACCGTCGAGCGCAAAAAATCGTCGACCGAGTTCCTAATCCACCTTGGCATGACGGGCCGTCTTCTTGTCTCCGCGCCCGAGGTTCCTCTCGCCGCGCACACCCACGCGGTCCTCACCCTCGACGACGGTCGCGAAGTCCGCTTCGTCGATCCGCGGCGCTTCGGTCGCCTGTCACTACAGACCGCCGACACCCCTTACACCGGTCCGGGCAGCGAGCCGCTAACGATCTCTCAGTCCGACTTTGTCGTACTTTTTCACCAGCGCCGCACGCCGATCAAGGCCGCGCTGCTGAACCAGTCGCTACTGCATGGCATCGGCAACATCTACGCCGACGAATCGCTCTTCCGCGCCTCGATCCACCCCACGCGCCAAGCTGCCAGCCTCACGCGTGTTGAGCTGGACCGCCTACGCGCGTCATTGCTCGAAGTTCTGCACCACGCCATCCAACTCGGCGGCTCCTCGGTCTCTGACTACGTCGACGCCGATGGATCCCGCGGCTTCTTCCAGCTCGAGCACCGTGTCTATCGGCGCACCGATCAGCCCTGCCTCGTCTGTGAATCGCCGATTCGCCGCATCGTTTTGGCTGGCCGTAGCACCCACTTCTGCCCCCGCTGCCAGAAATAGGCAAGCCTAGACTGGAACCCATGTTGCGCTGCGCCATTACCGATCGCTCTCGATTCTCCGGCGACGAAGCCGCTTGTCAAGCCGCGCTTGTCGCTCAAGCCGCGCGTCTGGCCGCCGCAGGCGTTGATCTCATCCAACTCCGCGAGAGGGATCTCTCTGCCGCAGCCGTAACCGAGCTCGCCTACCGTCTGCAAGCCGTTCTCCGCACTCACCATCCCGCGCCCAAGCTCCTTATTCACTCTCGCGCCGACGTAGCCATCGCCGCGCGCGCCGACGGAGTTCACCTCAGCAGCTCGTGCGACGCGCTTACGCCCGCGCAGGTTCGTGCTCTTTACGCCGCAGCCTCGCTGCCCGAGCCGGTCATCAGTATCTCTTGCCATACCCTCGCCGACGTAGCGCGAGCGTCTGGAGCGACCTTCATCCTCTTCGGCCCGGTCTTCGAGAAGGTCGTCGCCGATGTTGGCTTCGGCGACAAGAAGGTCAGCGAAGGCACGGGCCTCGATCTCCTCCACGACGCGAGCCTTGCCGCCGCGCCAATCCCCGTCCTTGCCCTCGGCGGCATCACGGGCGCCAACGCTGCCGCCGTGCTCGCTGTTGGTGCCGCTGGCATCGCCGCCATCCGCCTCTTTCTTCAGTAGACCCGCTGACAGCTCAATTTACCTTGTGCAGCGATTGGGCAGTTCAGCCGACTGGAAGAGGTTCACGATCAGAATGCAGATCACTGGCTCCAGCGGATGGCGGAAGCGCGCGTGGACGGTG
This sequence comes from uncultured Granulicella sp., assembly GCA_964590925.1. Classification (GTDB taxonomy): domain Bacteria; phylum Acidobacteriota; class Terriglobia; order Terriglobales; family Acidobacteriaceae; genus Edaphobacter. The sequence goes on along the minus strand of CAZPZL010000040.1, from coordinate 7,409 downwards.
ACCAGGTAGTAAGGAATCGGCAGCAGCAGGAAGGCCCATGCGAAGAGTCCCGCAGCGGGAGCGTGGCGGCGCAGAGCCAGCGCCAACCCCATCAATCCGGCGATGGAGAGGAAGGCGAAGTTCAGCGTGCGTCCAGCCTCGTTGAACCACCCCTCGTCGGTTGGATGCGGCACGCTGATCCAGAAGAAGTCAATGCGTCGGGCCACGTCGGCGGCAAAGTGCGCTGGATGCGCCGCGATGAACGCCTTGGCCAGAGCGCCGCGCAGGGCTACGTAGCGCACCTCGCCCAGCGCGGCGTAGCTGCGAAGCTGCTCGGGAGCCTGAAACGGGTGGTCGTACTCCATCAGCAACCCGTGCGATCCAGGTCCATTGCCCATGCACAGCTCCGCGCCAAAGTTGCCACGCAGTGGAATGAAGACGTGGAAGTCCTGCCAGTTTCGCCACGTCCACGGAGCGATGCAGGCGAGAAAGATCAGCGCCGCCAGTGTCGCATCACGTATGGCATGGGGCCGATGAATCGTCCCCCGCAGAATCCATATCCCGCAGACCGGCAGAAAGATCAGCAGCGTCGCATTCGACAGCGCGATCACTCCCCACAGCAGGCCGAAGGCGAGCCATTGAGTTGTGAGTGTGGTGTTTTTACTCTCGATCTCTGACCACTGCCCGTTCAGCACTCCGCGCATTCGCAGGGCCAACACCAGCGTGAAGCTGAACAGCGCGGTCGTGATCGTCATCTCCCACGGCCAGCGCACGGCGTACTGCATTGCCGCCGGATACAGCGCCCACAGCCACGCTGACCACAGTGCCACGCGGCGATTGAAGCAGCGCGTTGCAATCTCCCATGTCGCTACGCCTGTTGCGGCGGAAAAGACGCAATTGATTGCCATCAGCACCCATGCGGACTCGTGCGTATAGACTCCGAAGACGCGAAAAACCACAGCCATCAACAGCGGATAGAGCGGCGGCAGCCACGCGGTTGGTCCGCTATGTACCAGATACGCGTTGGCGAACGGGTCCGAGTAGCCGTAGCCTGTAACCAGCGCCCGCGCAATTCGCCCTGCCTCCCAGCCAAACTGGAAGTGGTCTTCCGCGATGCGAAAGCGATATGTGTGCGCCAGCGTCATATACACGGCACGCACGCCCAAGCCGACCCAAAAGACACGGTGGCAAAGTCTGGCGGAGTCGGTCGGGTTAAGGAAGCATCGCAGGCGAGCAAGCATCGCTTACGATTCTAGTCTGTTGATCCGCCTGCCTTCGCATAGAATCGATGGATGCCCACCATTAAAGTTCAGAAGCTGACGCCGACCGCGCAACTGCCACGCTATGCCCATGTAGGAGAGTACGGTGATCTGGCCGCTGACCTGTACGCCACAACCGACGCACGTCTGGAGCCCGCGGGCCAGACCGGCTCAACTGTAGCCGTATCTACGGGCATTGCGCTGGAGTTTCCCACCACGCACGGCGCCTTGGTTGAAGACCGCTCGGGTCTGGCTGTGCGCGGCGTAACCACGCTGGCTGGTGTTATCGACCCGGGCTATCGCGGCGAGATCAAGATCGTGATGACTAATCTGAACGCCTCGCCTGTGGAGATCAAATCAGGCGACCGCATCGCCCAGCTACGCATCGTCCAGCGCATAGAAGCTACCTTCACCGAGGTAGCCGAGCTGGGCGAAGCGGCCCGTGGAGCAGGTGGATTCGGTTCGACCGGGAAGTAAGCCAAGGCTTGGTACAGACTAATACCAAGCCTCAGTTATGCCAATTTTCTCGCAGGAACTACTTTTTCAGCAGCCACAGAACGCTGGCGTGCGGCTCAATCGTCAGATTATCAATCTCAGTGACCTTGTTGATTGTCTTGCCGGTCCATACATCCTTGATGCGATAAGCAGTGTCGTCGTCGAGGTTGAACATCGCGAAGTCAACCTTGCTGAGAACTTGCTGCGTATCGCCAGTGTTGAACAGAGCCAGCGCAATCGAGCCGTCGGGTGAATCGGCGGGCAAATCCGCGGTCCAGGCCAGGATGCTGCCGTCGTGCATCACCTGCCCGCTACGGGTTGCCGTCTGGTCGATGCGGATCAGGTCGTGATTGGTCAACATCTTCAGCGTTGCGTCGTCCATCAGCGTCAGGTTCGCGCCCAGAATCAGCGGCGAGCGCGCCATCGCCCACAGCGTCATCATGGTCTGCTGCTCGGTCGGTGTCAGGCGCGACGTGCGCGCAGCCCCGTCGCCAGCGACGGGACGAAGCTCGCCCAGCGGCAGCATGTCGGCGTCTGGCCAGTTGCCCGGTTTGGAGTGGGGAGCCCAAGCTGCGGTGGTGGCAAACTGGCTGGAGAGGCTGCGCGGATAGGCACCCTTGTTTGGGTTGGCCCAATAATCCCAGATGTCGTTTGAGATGCGCCACATTTGCGCCTCTGCGGAAACCTCGTCGGCGTTTTCCAGTGCCGTAGGTCCGGGCGAGAGCGATAGTACGATGGGTCGCCCCGTCTTGGCGGTCGCTTTGTCGATCGCCTTGCGAATCATGCGAATCTCGTCAATTTTGTACGGGTTGGTCGCAATGCAGTCCACCTTGAGCAGGTCGATGCCCCACCCCGCAAACTGCGACAGCAGTGAGTCGTACCACGCCTGACCGGCTGCGTCGTCCTTGACGCCCCAGTTGGTCGGATCCCACGGGCAGGCGTCGGTGGTGTCGGCGGCGTCACTTGCATGGAAGCTGCTGTCGGCAATCGGCAGGTTGCGCTCCACCGAGGCGCGCGGAATGCCGCGCACGATGTGGACGCCGAACTTCAGTCCCTGCGAGTGAACCCAGTCGGCCAGCGGCTTGAAGCTTGCATCGCCCAGCATGGCGTTGAACTTGTAGCCGGACGCGTCGGCCGCCGTAGGGGCCACAGTCGGCGCGGCGTGTTCCGCGCCGGTCGAGGGAAAGCGCGCCGCAACAGGGATGTACCGACCATTCGCATCGATCTGGTATTGCCACAACTTGGGCTTGGAGCGGTCTTCCGGGTCCGTCAGGAACCATCCCTCGTCGATGACCGCGTAGTTCCAGCCGCTGGACTTTAGCTCGTTGTTGAGTACCTTGACGTTGGCGCGAAACTGCTCCTCGTTGATGGTAAAGCCGTATGCGTCATAGCTGTTCCAGCCCATCGGCGGAGTCGCGGCCAGTGGCGTAGCTGTCTGCAACGGCGTTGCGACGGGTGTCTGTGCCAGTGCCAATGGAGCGGTCAATGTTGAAATCAAAACAACTGCTGCCACGGAGAGTTTCATTATGTCCTCACGTCCCTGATGCATCGCATTCCCGATCTATCACATAGCGAGTAGACCGGCACAAGCGTAAATATCTCTTGCATCCACAATACCGCTAGTTCGCGATCAATGCATATTAGGAATAATCCCCCGTAGTGTGACTGACTCTTTCGTGTCATCGTGCCTCGCTGTAGCTGCTGCTAGCGTAGTTTCAGGAGAACTCCTTTGCGACTCAGCCAGTTTCTGGACAAGCAACTCATCGACGTTATCCAGTGGAACGAGCCCGAGCCGGGCATCCTCGCCTACCGTTACCCCATGCTCGACATGGAGATTCAGAACGGCGGCAAGCTCACCGTGCGCGAATCCGAGATGGCCGTCTTCGTCGATCAGGGCAAGATTGCCGATGTCTTCGGCCCTGGTCTCTACACTCTGACCACGGCCAACCTACCGCTGCTCACCGACCTCAAAAACTGGGACAAGGGCTTTGAGTCGCCCTTCAAGTCCGATGTCTACTTCTTCTCCACCCATCAGCAGATCGACCAAAAATGGGGCACGGCGACGCCCATCACCCTGCGCGACAAGGAGTTCGGCGCCATCCGCGTGCGCGGCTTCGGCATCTACTCGTATCGCCTCAGTGACCCGCGCGCCTTCTTCACTCAGCTTAGCGGTACCCGCCAGAGCTTCACCATTTACGACCTCGAAGATCAGCTACGCAACACCATCATCGCGCGCATGACGGAGATCTTCGCCACCAGCGACCTCTCCTTCCTCGACCTCGCGGCCAACGAATCCGCCCTGGCAGCCAAGATCGCCGCCGAGGTCAAGCCCGCCTTCGCAGGCCTTGGCCTCGAACTCACCCAGTTTGTCGTCGAGAGCGTCTCCCTGCCAGACGAGCTGCAAAAGTCCCTCGACCAGCGCATCGGCATGAAGATCGTCGGCGACCTTGACCGCTATACCCAGTTCGCCGCTGCACAGGCGATGACCATCGCCGCCGCCAATCCCAGCGGAGGCGCGGCCATGGGCATGGGACTCGGGGTGGGCGCTGCCGTCGCGCAGGTCATGGCGAACACCCTCCATCCCGCCGCTGCAAGCGCACCCGCAACAGCCGCGCCCGACTCCGCATCCGTCGCCACCAAGTTCTGTATCGCCTGCGGACACAGCATTCCCCAGCGCGCCGCCTTCTGTCCCGACTGCGGGAAGGCCCAATGAACTGTCCCAACTGCGGCGCGCCCATGCGTCCCCACGGCGATACACTGGTGTGCGACTATTGCAAGAACGTTGTCACCACCGAGAAGAGCGAAGACGGAATTACCCTCCTCGGTGAAGCACGTGACCAGGCCTGCCCGCTCTGCAATCTTCCGCTGCAACAGGCCATGCTCGCCAAGGTTCCGCTGCTCTACTGCTCCAAGTGCCAAGGCATGTTGGCCTCGATGGAGATCTTCGCCGATCTGATCGACGCCGCCCGTGCGCGACACCCCGGCACCATCGCCGAGTCGCCCATCGACCCCAATGATCTCAATCGCCGCATAGGTTGCCCCAAGTGCCATCGCCCGATGGACACGCACACCTACTGCGGCCCCGGCAACGTCGTCATGGACACCTGCGAAAACTGCCAGCTCAACTGGCTCGACCGCGGCGAACTCACCCGCATCGCCCAAGCCCCCAACGACGCCCCCATCGACCGCGATTTCGACGCATCATCCGACCAGTAAAAAATAAATTCAACTAACCGGTTGACAAAGGTTTTGAGCGGCGCTATATTCAACCACATGGTTGAACAACGCATCGCCGCACTCGACTCCGTCTTCCACGCACTGGCCGACGCCACGCGCCGCTCCATCCTTCGCGAGATCACTCGTCGCGAACGGACGGTCGGTGAGCTGGCCGAGCCGTACAAGATGTCGCTGGCCGCCGTCTCCAAGCATCTCGACGTACTGGAGCGAGCATCTCTCATCGAACGCGAGCGGCGTGGAACCAGTCGCGTGGTGCGTCTCAATCCCAAACCGCTACGGGCAGCGCAGGACTGGCTCGCCTACTACGAAGCCTTCTGGAGCAGCACGCTCGACCGCCTCCAGAGCCACCTCGAATCGACCCAGCCGTCGGGCCAGACTGCGGGAAAAAAGGAGAAATAAAATGCCGACTCTCGAATCCGCCCCTACGAAATCCGTCCCCACCTTCATGCTCTCGCAGACCCGCGTCATTCGCGCGCCGCGCGCTCGCGTCTACGAGGCCTGGACCAACCCCGAAACGATGAAGCAGTGGTTCGGTCCCTCCGCAATGCGCACTCCCAACGTCTCACTGGATGTACGCGTAGGCGGCGCATACCGCATCGAATTCGCGCCCAACCAGCAGGCTCCATCCGACGATCATGACTGCGGTGGAACCAACACTGCGGCATTCGGGCAATACACTCAGATCGTCCCCAACCAGCTCTTGCAGTTCTCCTGGTCCTCCAACTGGCAACCCGGAGAGGACTCCCTCGTCACCGTCTCGCTCAAGGACGTCGACGGCGGCACTGAGCTTACCATCCTGCACGAAAACTTCAACACAGAAGAATCGCGCGACGCTCACAACAATGGTTGGGCTGGCAGCTTCGACAAGCTCGCACGCATCCTCGAAGCCTGATTACGACCCAACTCCAAATAATCAGGGCCGCGTAGAAATTACCTGCACGGCGGAGGACGAAGAGTGCCTCCGCCGCGCACTCCAAGAGTGATTCCCGAATTACCGTAGACCCCCTTGTTTGTCATTCCGCAGCAACGCGGAGGAATCTGCTTTTCTTCCGATGACGACACACCCCATCTCAAGAGTCGTTCAAATTCACCGAGAGGACACTATTATGCAAACCGCAAATACCACCGAGAGAAACACCGAGAATGCCAAAAAGCTGCTCGATGAAGTCATCAACACAGGCAAGTTGGATCTCTGTGATCGCTACCTTGCCACCGACCGTATCGACTATCAGGACTACGGCCTTCCGCCGGGAATGGCCGATGGACATGAGGGCTTCAAGCGAGTGCTCGGCCACTTTATCGAGGCCTTCCCCGACCTTCATCTCGCAGTTCAATTCACGGTCGCAGACAATGACCGCATTCTGTTGTACAGCTCGACGACAGGAACCCACCGCGGCTCATTCATGGGCATGGCGCCCACCGGAAGGCAGTTCAAGGTCAACGGCGTCGACATCTTTCGCTTCAATGATTCCGGCAAGATCGCCGCTCATTGGGGCGTCTTTGACACCTTCGGAATGCTGGCGCAACTCGGTCTCATTCCGTCGCCGGGACAATCTTGAATCGTCGGCTACTTCAGAGGAACACCCCCATGAAGAAGACCACAGCGCGGCGAGGACGAAGAGTTCTTCCGCCGCGCACAACTATTTATTCCAGTAGGGGTAATATTCTGTAGAGATTCAAACCGCACAGGTAGACCGCGCTCTATGCGGCAGGCCAGCCAGCCACGAGCCAGGGGGAATAATGAAGCACGCTAGTCTATTGCTTGTATTCGCGCTCACCTCGGCATCAATCCTCGCTATCTCCGGATGCACATTCGCCGGAGGCTTCGCCGCAAACAGCCCCACACAGCCCGCAGCTGCGACAACCCTCTACATCAACAACTACGATAGCGACAATCTCAATCAAATCTCGGCCTTTGCCGTTAGCCAGAACACGACACCTATATCCGACGCCAATCCGAGTTCCTTTCCTACGGCCATCAACAGCATCTCGCTACCGTCGAGCGTCTACGCCGGACTGATGGCAACAGACGCCGCCGGAGATCTATACGTTGCCACCAGCGCCGACATACGCGAGTACGCCGCCGGAGCCACCGGTTCCGCCACGCCGATCCGCATCATCCCGATGAGCTCGACCACCACCCTCACGCCGTACGTCAGTGCCAATGGCCATGTAGCAGGCAATATCCAAGGTCTCGCGGTCGATTCCGCGGGAGACATCTACGTCTCCGAGTACGGTGAGGGCGTCGCAATCTTCGACAGCACCGCTAACGGCAATGTCGCGCCAACCCGTTACATCCTCGGAGCTGCGCAATCCGGCGGCGGACTCTCCACCATTCAGCAGCCGCAGGAGGTCGCAGTCGATGGTTCGGGTAATCTATATGTCAACGGTGAGACTACGATCGGTAACGTATACGCAGTGCTCGTCTTCGGACCAAAC
>CAZPZL010000039.1:0-12511 GCA_964590925.1 uncultured Granulicella sp. | reverse complement strand
TGGCCCCGCACTTCGACACGCTTCTACGCTTCTATGAATCCTGGACGGCACACAATTCCTCATCCCTCGGGCTGCTGGTATGGGGTAACGATGTTGCCATCGGCGACGACAACGACCCGACCACCTTTGGCCGGCCCTCCTTCTCGTCGGCCAATCTTCTGCTGAATTGTCTCTTCTACGAAGACCTGCGGGCGTCGGCAGAACTCGCTCGACGGCTTGGCCGCGCAGTGGATCATGATCGTCTCTCCGCGCAGGCCGATACTCTGGCCGAGCGAATCCAAAAATACTGTTGGGATTCGAGAGACAGCTACTACTACTCGGTCGATGTCCAATCCGTCGACCGGCGCGCCGAGCTGATTCCCTCCGTCAAGCCCGGGATGGACATGTCGTGGAAGAGTCTTCCGATGAGGATTCAGATGTTCACCGGATTCCTTCCGCTGTGGTGCGGCATCGCCACGCAGACGCAGGCCGACGCCCTGGTCAAGGTCAACTACGATGCGGATGACCGGCTCTGTGCCCACTGGGGCGTTCGATCCCTTTCGTCGCGGGAATCGATGTACTCGCTTGCCTTCAGCTCCAATCCCAGCAACTGGTTGGGGCCAGTGTGGATCATCGTGAACTACCTCGCATGGAAGGGCCTACAGCGATACGGCTTTCATCGGGAAGCGGATGCACTTGCCGACAAGACCATCGCGCTGCTTGCCGCAGACCTCAAGGCGAACGGTTCACTCAACGAGTATTACCACCCGGACACCGGAGCAGCTCTCAGCCACAAGGGCTTCATGGACTGGAATCTGCTGGTCCTGGAAATGATCTGAACGGAACGACGCTGCTCCGTCTATACCTCCTCAGCGATGAGACTCGAAGTGGTAGGTGCCTGCGGGAAGCCGATAGGTCGGATCCTTGGGGTAGAGTATCTTGCCGTCGAATGTACTGGCCATAACCACGGGATCGGCGTTGGTCGAGGCAATGGGCTTGCCGTCGAGTGTGATCTCTTTGTCAAACGCCTCGGGGATGACGATGCGGCCTGTAACGGGGAGAGTTACATCCATCGTCAACTTGTCTCCCGCGCGCGACCATGCACTCGCAACGAGTCCGAGCTTCGAGTGGTAGCTTGCCGCAACATGCGCGAGATCGCCAACAACGGCAGGCGCAATAATGACATGTTGATCGGAAGGGACCGAAGGCTCGAGCAACAAGCTGACTCGAATTCCCGCCAGACCGCGATAGAACCACTCCTCGGCGTGGCCGAGCATGAAGTGATTCTGCGACGACTTTGGATTGGAGTCCCACGCTTCGGTCAGCGTCGTCGCGCCGTGTGCCAGTTGATCGCCGTAGCTTGGCTTGTCGGTGCGCGTCAGTATCGCGTAAATAACGTCAGAACGTCCTCCATCGGTCAATGCGCGAATGACGTAGTGGAAGCCAACATCGCCCGCTGTTACGTGGTCTTCGTGTGCATGGATGTCGGCAACCAGATTATCGAGAACTTCGGCGGAGTGATCCTTTGGAACAAGATTAAGGGCTAACGCCATGGCATTGGCCGTCTGCGAGCCCGTATCATACTGGTTCGTCTCCGCGTGGAAGAAGTGCCGGTTGAAGGCATCCCACACCTCATCGGCCTCAGTCACGTATTCATTCGCCTCATTAAAGCGCTTGAGCTGCGTAGCAATACCAGCCAACGCTGTCAGATCTTGATAGTAGATCGCCGTTCCCGTTACGCCCGATGTGGTGAGCTGCGAGACGCCGGGAAACTTCGGGCCGATGTCGTACCAGTCGCCCAGGCCATACGCAAGGATATGATCCTGTGCCTTGCTACGCAGATACGCCACGTAGCGTTGCATCGCAGGATACTCGTCGCGCAGCAGGTCGAGTTTGCCGTAGAACTGGTACGCCTCCCACGGACTGAGGATCACAGCCGAACCCCACTCCGGCGAGTCGCGAAACCCATTGGCAAAGACTGGATACTCGGGTGCAATGTCCGGCACGAGGCCATTGGCTGCCTGGGCGTCGCGCATATCGGCGGCAATCTTCGCGTAGAGCGTGTCGATGTTGTAGTTGTACATCAGCGACGCACCGGCAAGATGCGTCTGCTCCAGCCATCCCAGCTTCTCGCGCGTGGGACAGTCGGTTAGCACCGAAAAGCTGTTGGACAGAATCGCCCGGTCGATCAGCGTATGGATGCGATTGAGCATATCGCTCGATGAAGTGAACTGGCCATCGACGACGAAGGCGTCGTGCAGGAATCGCCCAGCGATCTTCTGCACGACCGGCGCAGCTGCATCGGGCGTGGCACTGGATGTCTCCACCTGTACATAGCGAAAGCCGGTATAGCTGAAGCGTGGATGCCAGCTCTCGACTCCACCGCCCAGCAGCGTGTAGGTGAAAAAGTCTGGGTTCTTCGCCGAGGCTCCGCCGCTGCGCTGCGTGACTAGACCATCGGCATCGAGCAACTCTCCAGGCAGAAGGCGAACGGTGTCTCCGCGCGCGCCCGCTACTTCAATCTCTGGCCATCCAGAGATATTCTGGCCAAGATCGTAGATTGTGACACCCGGCCTCGGATGCGTCACTACAACCGGTGCGTAGCTTTCGTTGGCTATGACCGGAGGAATAGTCTCTGGCTCAAGCTTACCAGTCGGAGCTACGACGATAGATGCGACACCCCAGAGCTTGTCATCAAAGCTGACCGTGTCCCAGCCAGCCTGCTCAAGACGCGCGTCGTAGTCTTCGCCGCCGTAGATGTTAGCGAAGGTGATGGGCCCAGATGTCGTCTTCCACTCAGAGCCAGTGACGATACGCTGCTCGGAGCCGTCGCTGAAGGTGAGGACGAGTGCAGCGATCAGCTTGGGCTGACCAAAGCTACCTCGAAACTTGGTGTAGCGATTCGCGGGCGACGCAACGTTATACATGCCATTGCCCAGTAGTACGCCGATAACATTCTCGCCGGGAACAATGAGCTTGGTGACATCGAACGTATCGTAGTAGACGCGCTTGTTGTAGTTGCTCCAACCCGGCGTCAAGACGGACTCCGTAACATTGCACCCGTTGACGTGTGCCTCAAACTGTCCAAGGCCAGAGATGAAGAGCTTGGCAGAGAGAAGCTTTGCGCCCGTGTTTCTTCCACGGGCCGTGAAGCTGTGACGAAGGATGGGAAGCGGATCGGAAGCTGCTGCGCTCGGCAGTATGGCGACATTCGGCGGGGTAGCTACTACGGGATCAGGCTGGGCGGCGATCCATTGCGCGTCAGCGCCAAAGGGTGAGAGCTCGCTAGCATTAACTGTTGAAGAGGCGGCGAAACCATGCGACGGTCCGGCGAGGAGAACGCTCATTACGACGAAGGCCTGAGTGAAGCGGAAAAGAACTCTACTGTGAATCGACAAACTGTACTCTCCTGCTTGAATACTGGTGTACCTAGGCAGAATAACCTACGATAACGCGGAGTGTCGCGACGGTCTTCGGGGACAGAGCAGCGCACTCCTAATGCGCCGCTCTATCCCCGTCATCGGCCCCACCTGTGCCCTTTGTCTCAAGTTACAGGTAGTTGTCAGAATGGCATGGAAAAGGTCGCCGACCCGATCCCGGTCATGTCCACAATCACGCTAGACACCTAGCACCAGCATATTGCTGCCCCGTTCTTGCTGGTTACGAGATGCTACCCAACTGAACTCTGGTGTCAGTTGTAGTGCCAGTTCGGTTTGTATTTTTGTGCAGAAGGGTGCAGATCAAGCGCCAAGGCTGGAGGAGTAAAACCGCACATTCTTATAGGGTTGGGGGCTTGTTGCAGATTGGTGCAATATGACACGAAATAACCTATAACTCATTACGGATCAACTGCTCTATCAGCTGAACTACATCGGCTAACTGCTTGCGTGGAGATTGTTCCCGTCAGCAACTGTTGCAACACAAGTTTCATTCGCAAAGCGCAGTACAAGTTCGTCAACGCTAGTCTGCACTCGACCCACAACGGCAATGCAAGCGGACCTGTCTTGCGAACAAGCGCATGATTAACAACAATCGCAACCCATACATGACATGCGGTTATTGGCAAAGACACGTGGCCGAGCAGTTCTGAACAGGAGCGTCTCTCCTGCAAGCAATCTCGATCCAGCCATCTACTGTCTACTTGCGAAGTCGGGTGGAAGGCAATGCCCTCATTGATCAGGCAAGTATGCTACTGGGTGACTTCGCCTTCAGGCTCGTCGGTGGGATTTTCGATTTCGGCATGGAAGCCTTCCAGCAGGCGCTCGACAAAAGCCTCGGTGTCGGTCTCCGGGTGTTGGAGTTGATGAGCCAGGGCGACGTGACGAGCGAGATCGGCAAGCACGATTCCCCAGGCGAACGGGTCTTCCCAAGCATCCGAACGCAGGCTGACGTGCTGGCCCTGCTCGGCGATCCAGACGCGGAGAACTTCAAAAGATGCCTTGTCGCGGGCGGCAACGGGAGGGATTTCGAGTTGCTTACTGGATGCCATAGTGGAGTCTCCGACGAGAGCGGGCTAGGTCTACAGTGGATCGAGAAGAGCCGTCAATTTAGAGTTTGCTGATAGATCGCCTGAAAGGTCGCGGAAAGCCAACGATGGCTCGGAGCACAGCCTCGGCCCGGTTTCCAACAATTGTTGCCGATTATTCTCAGGCCTCTTCGGAGGATAATTCATCTATGGCATCGCTTGCACAACTGACTTCGGCGGACGGACTTCCCAGCTCGGTACACACAGAGGTCGCGATTCTGGGCGCGATGCTGCTGGACGGAGTTGCGATCAGCGACGCAACGGCCAAACTGAAGGCCGAGGACTTCTCGCTTGACTCACACCAGCGCATCTACCGTGTGATGGTCGACCTGATGGCCAAGGGCCACGGCGTCGATTATCTGACCGTGCAAGAGGAGCTATCGCGCCGTCGCGAGCTGGACTCCATCGGTGGGCCTGCGTATCTCGCCTTCCTGAGCGAGGGGATTCCGCGCAACTTCAACATCGAAAGCTACGTTCGTATCGTCAAGGACAAGAGCCTGCTGCGCCAACTGATGGGCATCTTCCACGACGGTGGCATCCGAGCCGCCGACCAGAGCGAGGACGCCATCACCGTGCTCGGCGATGTGGAGGCGCTGCTGGCCGATGTTGCCGACTCGGCGATTCAGCGTGGCCTCGCTGGCATCGGCGAGATCGTTGCGTCGAGCTTTGGCTCCATCGACAAGCTCTACGAGCAGGGCCGAGAGATCACTGGCCTGGCCACGCATTACACCGAGTTCGACCGCATGACCAGCGGCCTGCAGGAGTCCGAGTTGATTATCATCGCCGCGCGGCCCTCGATGGGCAAGACGGCCTGGGCCATCAACATCGCGCAGAACGCGGGCGTTCACGACGGCAAGGTCGTCGCCGTTTTCTCGCTGGAAATGTCCAAAGAGAGCCTGCTGCGCAGAATGTTGGCCAGCGAGGCGTTGGTGAACTCGCGCAAGATTCAGACTGGATTTTTACCCAAGGAAGACAAAGGCAAACTACTGAGCGCACTGGAACGGCTAATGGAGTCCAAGCTCTTCATTGACGACACGCCGGGAATCACGCTGGCCGAGATGCGTGCCAAGGCGCGCCGCCTGAAGCAGCAGGAGGGGCGGCTCGACCTGATCGTCATCGACTACCTCCAGCTGATGACGGGCACGAATACATCGGGCAAGAAGGGATTTGAGAATCGCACGCAGGAGGTCAGCTCGATCTCCCGCGGTTTGAAGGCGCTGGCCAAAGAGATGCGCGTGCCGGTGATCGCGCTGAGCCAACTCTCGCGTGGCAGCGAACAGCGCACCGGCGACAAGAAGCCGCTGCTCAGCGATCTGCGCGAGTCGGGCTCAATTGAGCAGGATGCGGATGTGGTGGCGTTTATCCATCGCGAGGAGTATTATGACCGCGAGAACGAAGACATCAAGGGTCAGGCCGAGATCATCATCGCAAAACAGCGCAACGGGCCGACCGGCATCGTCAAGCTGGCGTACCTAGCCGACTACACCCGCTTCGAGAATCTGGCATCGGATGCCAATGCGGGTGGATACTAGAGGGATGGTCGGACGAGAGTGGCGGCAGTCGCAATGACGAGTTGGGTTGAGATCAGTGGGGAGCGGCTGGTGGCGAACTATCGCGCCATCGCAGAGGCGGTCGGCACGGAGACCACAGTGCTGGGCGTGGTGAAGGCCAATGCTTACGGGCATGGCGTCGAACTTTGCGCCGTAACTCTGGCCCGAGCCGGAGCCCCGTGGCTGGGCGTTGTCTCCGCCGAAGAGGGCACGAAGGTGCGTCGTGCGCTGGCTGCGGCTGGCATTGCGGTTGTCAATCAACCTCAAATTCTGTTGATGTGCGGATTTCTGCCCGATGACGTTGAGGCCATCGCCGAGCACGCGCTGACGCCGGCCGTCTGGATGCCGGAGCAGGTCGGCTGGCTGCAAGGTTCCGGCCTCGCCGTGCATGTCGAGATCGACACCGGAATGAGCCGCCAAGGCGTTCGTCCCGGCACAGAGTTGGATCTTCTGTTCGGAGAAATCGCAGCTGCAGGGCTTGCGTTTGACGGCATCTTTACTCACTTTTGCGCCGCTGAGGTCGCTCACTCCGATCTGACCCAGATGCAGGAGCGGCGCTTCGAGGCGGCTGTCGCACAGGGGCTCGCGCAGGGAATCTCGCCGCAGTGGGTCCATGCAGGCAGCAGCTCGACCGTAGACAATCCGGCGCAGAGTTCGCCTTGGCTGGTCGATCTGGCCAAGAGCATCGGCGCGCGAGCGATGGTGCGCTGCGGCTGCGCGCTCTACGGCTACTGCGTGCCGATCGACGGTGAGGGCGCTGAGTCCAAATTGCGCTCGACACTACAACCGGTAATGACATGGAAGACGCGCGTCGCCAGCCTACGTGATCTGGTCGCGGGAGATTCAGTCGGATACAACGCAATCTTTACCGCGAAGGCGCCGATGCGCCTTGCCATGCTTCCAGTTGGTTACTCCGACGGTCTGCGCCGAGAGCTTTCCGGCTCCGACGCACGAGCTGGCGGCTGGGTTATGATTCGCGGGCAACGCGCCGCAATCGTCGGGCGCATCTCGATGAATCTGACCATGATTGACATCACTGCTATCCCAGACGTGCATATTGGCGACGAGGCTGTGGTCCTGGGCGACGGCATCACGGCCGACGACCACGCGTGTTTGGCCGCAACCATTCCCTACGAGATTCTCTGCGGCGTGCGCGGGTAGAGCGTGCTTACAGCATCTTCGAAATAATCGCCGCCCCTATTTGTTTGTCATTCCGCAGCGAGGCGGAGGAATCTGCTTTTACTCGGGCCACGTTCTCCAGCCCCCTGACCGGTGACGCACTGGCCAGCTTTCCGTTACTCGCCACGACCTCAGATCGTGACCGTCAAAGTAACGGTCTGCGACTCGACCTCGCCGGTTCCCGCAGCCGTGCCCAACACCTGAAAGGTGTAGGTCCCCGGCTTCGTTCCCAGATCGGTACAGGTTGTCGAGCAGCCCGCAATCTGCATGGCTCCTGCGGTGAGCAGCACTACCAGCAGAGATCGCAACCAACGCCGCCCAATTCGCTTGCGGCCCGGGATGAAGATCGCAATCAGACCGGCCAGCGCAGGCAGCGCCATCGGCAACAACCCGCCATCGTTCTTGCCGACGAAGTACGGCTCGCTGGTGCCACATGTATGCGGCGCGGCGGTGTTCAGAAACATCGTGGCCATTCCGCTACCGCCCGCAATCGACATCGTGGTGAAGGTGCAGCTCGCCTCGCTGGGCAGGTTGCCGCAGGAGAGCGTTACGTCCTGGGTAAAACCGGTATTGGCCGTCACCGTGACCGACAGCAGAGATCCGTAGCCCACGCCCAGACTCACCGGGTTGGGTGCCACCGTGACGCTGAAGTTACCCGTCGCGCCCAGCGTGATCGTCTCAGTAAAAGCAGGAGAGGTTGCCGCAGCGAAGTCGGTCGTCGCAGCGTAGCTCGCCGTAATCTGGTCGGAGCCAATGGGCAACGTCGAAGTGGTGCAGGTCGCCGTGCTGGTCACGCCCGTGGCGCTTGGCGTCAGCGTCTGAGGTGCGGTAGCGGTACAGAGTTGCGTAGGTCCATTCCAAAAAGTGACCGTCCCAGTCGGTGCGGCGTAGGTGCCGCTGACCGTCGCGGTAAACGTCACCGCCGTGCCCACCACCGCCGGGTTGAGCGAACTGCTGACCACCACCGTTGGAGTATCGCCGCTGACTGTGACGGTCACCGCATTCGAGGTAGAACCCGAATTCACAGAGTCTCCGGCGTAGACCGCAGTCAAGATGTTAACCCCGATCTGTAGATTTGAACTCAAGGAGCAGGGTTCGGAACACAAAAACGTCGGCGCACTACCATTCAATGAGTCGTATATGCTAACGGCACCTGGGACAGCGCCACCGGGGGGGGAAGTTGTTACTACGACCGTTCCATTCAGAGTCTGCCCGTAGACCATCCTCCCCAGATTTGGATCCAGAGGCGGCATGACATATCCCGTAGACGGACAGCTTGCCGTCGGTCCGATGCAAAGGTACAGCGTCGTCGTTGTGCTTCCCCCCGATATAAGGTGGCTGCCGGTGATGGGCAGCGGCGAATAGGTGCCGTCGCCGGAATAGGCGACGGTCAACGAATGCGTTCCAACCGGATAGGTGTTTCCAGACGGGATTTGGCAATAGGTAGCGGAGGAGTTAGCAGGCGCACCGGGTGGAAGATTGGATACCGTCAACGAATACGGTGTACAAGATGCTGGCTCAACACCGTCGATATAGAACGTCGCCGTCCCACCCGGCACGGTGGTTCCGCTTACGGGTGTCACCACAGCCACCAGAGTGAAGGCTTGCGTGTAGTTGCTCGGCTCCAGCGGCAACGAACTCGCCGACGGATACGATGAATCGTACACCGTGATAGTTCCGGTCACGGGCTGGGTGGTGATGGCGTTCATCAGCACGGTGAGGCCGCCGGTGCTAACCACCGGATCGATCGCCAGTGTTGCCGAGGTCTGCGCCACGCCGCCCAGCACCAGCGGATTGGCGATGGTGACGCCGCCGTTGGCCAACACCAGATCCAGATGGCCATCGCCGGTCAAGCTCACCGGCACAATCGCGTTGATCCCCTGACCGGCCAGATAGTGCTGCTCCTGATGCGAGACATAGCTGCAGGACTGGCCAAAGCTGCCGTCGCCCTGATTGAAGAGGATGCCGACCAGATAGCCGTCGCTCAACACCAGATCGGGGAAGCCGTCGTTGTCCATATCGGCCACAGCGGCCAGATAGAAGTTGCGGTCGAGTGTGACGATAGTCGGCGCCTTGAAGGTTCGGTCGCCGTTGCCCTTCCAGATGTACAGGTAGTTCGGCGTACTAGCGCTCGGGTTCGACGGGTCGGCAGCAAGATTGTGGTAAATAGCA
Source organism: uncultured Granulicella sp. (assembly GCA_964590925.1). Taxonomy (GTDB): domain Bacteria; phylum Acidobacteriota; class Terriglobia; order Terriglobales; family Acidobacteriaceae; genus Edaphobacter. The sequence continues at coordinate 3,106 of CAZPZL010000039.1, read as the reverse complement.
ATGACATCGCCATTGCCGTCGTTGTTGACGTCGGCCAGCAGCAGCGCGCTGACAGCGTAACCGGAGGTCGTCAAGCCGTCCGTGAGCGCAGGCTCCTGCGTAAAGGTCTTTCCGTCGCCGCTATTCGCATACGGAATCAGGCTGGTCCCTTGCAGCGTGACCAGATCCTGCTTGCTGGTTTTGGTAATGCCCGTGCTAGTGGTCGCCTTGAAGTATCCCGCAGCTATCAGGTTGAGACTGTTGCCGCTGGCCGTCTGATTCATCCCCGGATTGAAGGGCACAGTCGTGCTGTTCTGGCCCAGCAGCGTGTCAACGTAGGCCGAGTCGATGTTGGCGATGTCAACCAAGCCGTCGCCGTTGAAGTCGCCGACGACGCTCGCACCGTAGAAGGTATTGCCACTCGGCACGCCGGGATTCACCGCTACGGGAGCCTGAAACGTCCCATCTCCATTGCCGTACTGCACATACAAACTGGGGTTCACAGCAGAGCCTACCGACCCGGTCAGCGTGTAGGCGATGTCCAGCTTCCCATCTCCATTGAAGTCGCCCGCAACTACGTTCGACCACAAGGTGCTGGGAATGCCGCTGGGTGAAGTCGTGGTGTTGATCATGGTGGCTGCGGGCGTAAAAACACCGCTGCCGTTGCCTTCGAGCAACTGTCCCTGCACCGTTCCGGCATCCTCGGTCGATACCACCGCGTCGAGCGCTCCGGTGGGATTGTTCTTCGTGTTCCTGAACTGCCCGACCACCGCGCTCAGCGCCGGAGCATACGTCGGGAATGCGTCGGAGGTCAGAAATCCGCCATCGCCGTTGCCATCGCCCGGAAGAACCGTAATGCCCTCCGGCCCATCCACCGCCAGATCCAACGTGCCAGAGGACTGGACAATCGAGTTGCCCAACGCAAACGACGTGCGTCCCGGTCCGATGTTGTAGATGCCTTGCAGTGTGTACGTTTTGCGGTAGCTACCAGAATTCTCGAAGACGCTGAGACCCATTGCCGTAGTTGTCAGAATCTCGATGTGACCCGCCCCATCCATATTGGAGATGAGGGCAAGATGCCCACCATTGCCGGAGAGTCCGTTCCCACCGGGAAATGTTCCTTCAGTAGCCAGATTAAATGTGCCATCGCCATAACCAGAAAGAATCTCGAGGCCGCCGTTGCTGCCCTCCACAACCATGTCCGGGATGCCGTCTCCGTCCATGTCCTGCATCAGCATCGAGTAGACTTTGGGACTGTTGCCGGTATTCCATGCCTGCTCCGCAAACTGCCCAGTAGTATTGTCGTAAACATATTCCGTAACCGAGCCGTCGGTCTGCCCGTTGACGATGAAGTAGCTGTTCCCTTTGCTGTTGAAGAAGTTGGCGAACCCGTTATTGTTATAGCCGCCCGTATAGATCGGCCCTGCCGCATTAATCGAAGGTAGCGTGATGGTCTGCTGGACCTTAAAGTTCGTCGTTGTGTGGCTAAAGTCGTGCGAGCCATTGTTGGAGATGACATACAGCAAACCGTTCGCGCTGTCTTCGATCAGAAACTGCGGATACTTGCTGGAGGTCGTCAGCGGCAGAGCGGAGATGTAGCTGTAAATGGGCTGATGCAAGAGCGACACACTGGGGGGAAAGGTAATGCAGCCGCTAGTGCCACCACTTGGTGGATAGATACTATACCCGCTGCTGTCGGTTCCGTTGTTGTACGAGCTGTTCGCTGGAGAACTGATATAGCCGGTGCCATAGTAGATGCAGAGGTTGTAGGTGTAGCTGGATCCGCTCGCCTGAGTCAGCGCGAAGGCATAATCCGTGAATCCGTCGCCGTCGAAGTCAGCCACGGTGGCGACGACGTTCGAGGCCCCGGCAAAAGTGATGTAGTTGCTGTTCGCAGGGTCATAGGTCGGGGACAGATGTTCTCCGACCAGAACCGAAGAACTCGCCCCGCTGCTCGTCGCTGCGTTGATGAACAGAATGTCAGTTCCCGGGGCCATGGTTTGAAAGCTACCTGTCACAAAGCTGGTGACACGCCCGCCGGTCAGTTGTACCTTGGGCTGATTGTTGAACTGATACTGCGCGGCGCAGGCTCCGCTCAGCATCCACACAAGGCAGACGAGCGAACGCCGAAGGGTTGTTTTAAAGGGCCGCATGAGGGTTCCGTTCCCGGTGCGCTCAACGGCACGGGTTATTGCCAATCTATCACCTCGCCGCGCGCTTTACGAGCACACTCCGCGACGATCAGTCAGCGTCTCCCTACGCGTTGAAGCGAACCATGTCCCGGCTGTGGCAGAATGGAGTGTCTGCAATCGCAAGACCGGACAATAATTGCAAGGCCAGTGATCGCGCATCAAGCAGCAGCTCAAAGATCCATGAATCTGCCCAACTCCATCACGCTCAGTCGCATCGCATCCGTGCCGCTGTTGATGTGGATTCTCTCTCCCGCCTTTCCCGCCAACCACGCCACCCACGGGCTGGCGGGCGGAGAGCAGGAGTTAATCGCCTCCGGCGTTTTTATTCTCGCTTCGATCACCGACGGACTGGACGGCTACCTCGCCCGCCGTCGCAAACAGATCACCACTCTGGGTATGTTGCTCGATCCGCTGGCCGACAAGCTGATGGTTACTGCGGCCTACATCATTCTGGTTGCCTACACGCCCAGAATTGTTCCGCCCTGGATCGCCGTCATCATCATCGGGCGAGAGTTTCTGGTCAGTGGCCTGCGCTCCATCGCGGCGTCGGAGGGATTCACCATCGACGCCAGTGAGATCGGCAAATTAAAGACCGTCATTCAGATCGTCTCGGTGGTCTCCGCCATTCTGGCTCACCGCTGGAACTACTGGATCTGGTTCCCCACCAACAGCGGCGGCGGCCTGATCGTCGCCGTACACATGATCGCGCTATGGGCAATCTACTGGACCACCATTGTCTCAATCATTTCGGCCGCCGATTACTTCATTGGATTTTGGAAGAAGATCGACCACGCCAGCGCGCGCACCCGCAAACGTCGCAGCTCGGTGCTCAGCCGTAAGGCCAAGAGAACAACCGCCGAGAATACACCCTCCCAGATTGCCTAGGCTGTATCGACATATACGCTTTTCAGCGGATGGAGTGAGCTGATGAAGTG
>CAZPZL010000038.1:0-12526 GCA_964590925.1 uncultured Granulicella sp. | reverse complement strand
CGCATGGTCGAAGCCGTTGGCATGATAAAGCGCAAGAATCGACTGCTCGTCGGCCTTCATCAACTGCCGCGAGTAGCGCCCATTACGCAGGTAGGCGTCGGCCTTTTGTACCCGCATCCGTTCCTTGAGTAGGTCCGTATCAAAGTAGTGATTGCCGGTGATCGTCACTGATCCGACGCGATGCTTTGCGCCCTTGGCGACAGTGAAGACAACGCTTTCCTGCGGCGTCTCCGCACCCTCGACGCTCACCGCAACAGTCGCGTCGAAGTAGCCCTGCTGAAACAGCCAGTCCTTGATGTTGGAGGATCCTTCGTTCAACAGGTCGTTGTCGATGGCTTCCTCCTCGTAGATGGGAATCAGCAGCTTTCGCCGTGCAGTCGACAGCTTGATCCCATCGACGACAACCTTAACCAGCGGGCCTTGATTGGCGTTGAAGTCGTAGTCCACCTGCTTACGCGCCTTGTCGTAGATCTCGGTACGCAGCACGGTGGTTGCCTCCAGCCGGTCCCGCTTCTGGTACTGAGCGCGAAGGTGGGTCAGTGCGTTGCTGGTGGTCTCTCGCGTCACCTTGGCACCCAGCTTCATCTTTCCCTTCTTGCGAATCTCTTCGACCGTCAGGCCGGGGTCCGCGCCCTCGACGGCGACCTTGCCCACATGTGCCTGCGGTCCAACGCTCACCGTGTAGAGCGCATTGACCTGATTCCCCTCCACGTCGATGTCGGTCTTTACGGCGATTGTCGGCTCGTAGTAGCCGTTGCTGGCCAGCGCCTGACGAATGCCTTCGGTAGCCACCGGAATCATAGCGTCGGTAAAGTCTGTCCCCGGCTGTAGCTTGGTCGCGAACTCGAGCAAGGATGCCAGTCGCTCTTCCTTGACGCCCACAATCGAAACACGTCCGACGAAGTAGCGAGGCACGCCGACGAAGATCAGACGCACATCGTCTCCCTGACGCTCGCAGTCCACGCGGATGTTGCGGTAGCGCCCGGTGGCGAAGAGACGCCGCACGCTGGCCTTCACCTGTGCGGGATCCAGCAACGCTCCGGCCTGCTGGGGCAGTAAGCTGGGCAGCGGGTCCTTGACGTCGAACGTCACGCCCTCAAAGTCTATCGCTGAGACTCGCAGGCCCTTCCAAGCCGTCAGACTCGCGTTAGTGGCCATTGCACTTGCGATGGAGGATGTGTTTGCAGGGGACGCTGAATTCGCGGTGGAATTTGTGGGGGTGCCTGTTGTTGGTGTAGTTGATGTTGCAGCTGACGGCTGCGCGGAGGAGAAGCCAGCGCAGGCAAAAAATAGAACACCAGACAGCACACGCGCGCAACATCCACACTTGCTCGCCGCCGTTCTTCCGCTAACAGACTCAAACCAAAGGTGCAACAAACTCTCCCCTCAAACTTCGCCAAAGCCTCGACCCGGCCCACTACTGTTGGTCGCTTCCGTATTCGATGCCGCAGACGCACCGGCGAGCGATCGGAGACACACGATCTCCATAATTCCCTATACTACGAGAACGATGCGATTAAACGAATGCGCCCAGCTTCACGCTTCGGCCAAATACGCCACTAACGCGAATGCCGCCGTGCCAGAGCCTGCAAACGCGCCCGCCATCGGCGCTATCTCCGATTTAGACCGCTACTCGCGCCAGATTCTATTCGCAGGCATTGGAGCCGTCGGCCAACAGCAACTTGGGGTTGCGCACGTCGCTATTGTAGGCTGCGGTGCGATGGGCGCAGCCTCGGCGTCGCTGCTGGCTCGCGCCGGGGTTGGCACGCTGACACTGATAGACCGAGACTTTGTTGAGCCATCGAATCTACAGCGACAGGTGTTGTACGACGAGGCCGACGCGCGCGAGTCTCTTCCCAAAGCCGAGGCGGCGCGCCGCCACATCGCGCTGTTCAACTCCGGCATCAAGGTCCACGCACGCATTGCCGACCTGATGCCAGCAAATATCGCCGAGTTGCTGGCTGGACAGGATTCAAGTCTGAGCCCCGCGCCGCAGATCATTCTCGACGCGACCGACAACTTCGAAACGCGCTACCTCATCAACGACTTCGCGGTCGAACGCGGGCTGCCGTGGATCTATTCGGCCGCCATCGGAGCTTACGCTGCCACCATGAACATTCTGCCGAGTACCCCTTACATGGTGCAGTCTCACCGCGGCATGGAAGGGAAGCAGACTCCGTCCACAGCCTGTCTCGCCTGCATCTTTCCCAAGCCGCCGACGGGCAATGTGGAGACATGCGACACAGCGGGGATATTGGCTACGGCAGTCAATCTTGCCGCGTCAATTCAAGTCACCGAGACGCTGAAGTTCCTTTCCGGACAGGCGAATCTGATGCGGCGAACGCTGGTCAGCTTTGACCTGTGGAGCCAGATCGGCAACGGACGCATCGACCACTCGGAGATCGCGACTGGCACGCCACGCGCCGACTGCGAGGTCTGCGGACGACGCATTTTCACTCACCTCACTGGCGAAAATCGTGCGCACATCACGCTCTGCGGACGCGACTCGGTGCAGATCCACGAGCACCATCGTCCGGTGGACTTTGCCGCTCTGGGCGCACGTCTGGCCGACCACGCCGAGATCGCCGACCTGCGCTCGAACGAGCTTTTGATGCGATTCCGTCGCGGATCGCACACACTGACCATATTCGCCGACGGCCGCGCCATTGTGCAGGGAACCACAGACATCGCCGTCGCCCGCTCACTCTACGCGCGATTCATCGGGGCATAGATCAATTCCTGAATCTTTGTAGACCCATCCGTTTGTCATTCCGCAAAGAAGCGGAGGAACCGGCTTTTGCTCATTGCTCGTCGACATACACCAGTACGGGAATGGATCTATGTCTCCACCATGTAACGCAACCCTCGCCCGTATTTCAGCATCCAACAAGGAAGAAGTTGTATTCCCCTCTGAAGGCAGTAGCTGAACTACCGACCGATGCGCTAGGCTATATCCGGTGCAAGACTGTGGATCATGCGAATCACTGGGCGAAGCAGAACCACGGAGTCGACCACAATGAACTGCGAAGGCCAATGGATGACCTCAGCTCCCCCTACACGGCCCAACCCGGGACTCTTCCAGCGCAACCCGCCGATTGCGGGCGAGGCGGAGGCGATTGCGGCCGCAAAGCTGGGCGACGCCGATGCCTTTGCCAAGCTATACAATCTGCACAAGCGGCGCGTCTACACGCTCTGCCTGCGCATGCTGGGAAACGTCTCGGCGGCCGAAGACATGACCCAGAACGCCTTCCTGCATCTCTTCCGCAAGATCGGCAGCTTTCGTGGAGATTCGGCCTTCTCCACTTGGTTGCATCGGCTGACGGTCAATCTGGTTCTGATGCAGTTGCGTAAGAAGGGGCTTAACCTCGTCTCGCTCGAAGAGACCGTCAACCCCTCGGACGAGGACACGCCCAAGCGCGACTTTGGCAGCCGCGATCCGGTTCTGTCCGGTTCGCTTGATCGCGTCGCACTGGAGCGCGCAGTCGCCACGCTTCCTCCTGGCTACCGCATGGTCTTCGTGCTGCATGATGTGGAGGGCTACGAACACAACGAGATCGCCACCCTGCTCGACTGCTCGGTGGGCAACAGCAAGTCGCAGTTACACAAGGCACGGCTAAAGCTGCGCGAGTTGCTGTGCCATCCAGAGCGCGCCATCCAGTCGCCTCTCATATCGGAGTCCGTAAAATGATTGATCCATTTAATATCGACTTCGACAACCTCAAGCCCGAAGAGTTCGAGCACATCTTGCCAGAGTTGTTCGCCACTGGGGAAGGCAAGGTTAGCAAGGACCCGCGCTTGCATAAATTTCTCGCCGCCAACCCAGACTGCGCCGCGCTGGTCAGCGACCTGGAGGCCATAGCCGAAGCCGCGCGCAACCTGCTGGAACCGGTTGCCGTAGAACCCAGCGAGCAGGTCTGGCTGAACATTCAGTCTCGCCTGCACGAAGAGACCAAACTCAACGGCCATGCCAAAAAGTCCGAGTAACATTTCGCTCACGTAATTCTCTTGCCCCTAGAATCGATCTGGTGTATTGTTACAATCAACATGAAAGATCGCTCGCGCGAATTCGCCTACTTTACCTATCCCTGCTATTGGTGGCAGGGAGCGGTCGGGTACGGTTTGCGAGCACCTCTGAATCGATAAAATTCGTCCTTCAGAGTTTCCGCTATATCCGCCTAGCCGCGACCCCGCAAGAGGTCGCGGTTTTGTTTGGTCGTCAAGTTTGCTTGCTTGTCAGTAGATGTTTTGCTTGTTTTTTAGTTTGTCATTCCGCAGCGCAGCGGAGGAATTTGCTTCTCCCCGTTGCTGCCATCGTATTTGATCGAAGGAGCCGCAATGAACGTCCGTATCGCTGCCCAGTCCGACAACCAGTCCGACATTACCCCTCCAGCCGTCCTCCCCGCGCAACTGCGCCGCCTGGTATTGACTGGCTTCATGGGAGCGGGCAAGACCACCGTAGGCCGACTGCTGGCCGCGCGCCTCGGCTGGGAGTTTCTAGATCTGGATGCGTACATCGAGTTGCGCGCCGGACTGACGGTTCCCTCAATCTTCTCCACGCACGGCGAGCAGCGCTTCCGCCAGCTCGAGTCGCAGGCGCTGGCCTCTGCGCTGGGCCGTTCGCGGGTGGTTCTGGCGCTGGGCGGCGGCGCGCCCGAGGTTCTGACCAACCGACTTCTGCTGGAGCAGACTCCCGGCACTGCGACGGTATTTCTCAATGCACCCTTCCCAGCGCTCTTTGACCGCTGCATGATGCAGGCGCTGAACCCCGCCGCTTCCGCCAGCCAACCCTCGCCAGTCGCATCTAGCCAGATTCGGCCTCTGCTGGCCGACCCAACCACCGCCGAGGCCCGCTATCACGCTCGCCAGCCGATCTATCGTCGTCTGGCGCGAATCACGGTGGACACTGCCGACCTCAGCCCGGAGGAGACGGTAGCGATCGTGCTCGCGAACCTAGCGTAATCGGAATTGATCGTCACACCCGGCTCCGATGATGCAAACTAGAACATGACCGCTGGCGCGACGAAGATCGCATGGCGCAGCGAAGGAGGAGCCACTGCCGAGCGTGATGCCCAACCCAACCTCACGCGACGAGACGCGCGGCGACATTATCTTCGCCATCGCGGTGCTGCTGGCACTGGCGCTGGCGTGGCGTCTGCGCGATGTCCTTACGCTGATCTATGTCAGCGCCCTGTTTGCCGTGGTGCTGACACCCGCAGTCAACGCCATCATGAGCCTGCGCCTGCGCGGACACTGGCCCATTACGCGTCCCATCGCCGTCGCTTTGCTCTTCAGCGCGGTCTTCGTCTCGTTGGTACTGTTCGTTCTGTCGTGTCTTCCGGCGGTGGTTCGCAACCTGCATGAGTTCGCGGCCGATCTGCCCGCGCGCATTCCGTCCATCGTCGCGCACATCAAGCGTCTGCCGCTGGCAGACAAGCTGGGCGTCGACGACCTCACCCAGCGCGCAGAAAACGCGCTGGATGCCACCGCCTCCTATCTCTTCGTTTCCTTCCCGCAGTGGATGGGGCGTCTACTGGACCTGCTCACAGCGCTGGTTCTCTGCATTTATTTCATGCTGGAGGGAGACCACGCCTACCGCTGGCTACTCTCTCTGTTTGAGCCTGCGCGTCGCCTCCGCCTCGACACAACCCTGCGCCGCGCTGAGCTACGCATGAGCAAGTGGCTCTTTGGCCAAGGCCTACTCATGCTGATCCTCGGCGTCGCCAGCACCATCACCTTTGGCCTTTTGCACATCCACTACTTCTTCCTGCTGGGCGTACTTATGGGCCTGATGAACTGCATCCCCATTGCGGGCGGAGTCGTTACGATCCTGGTGGTGGCGCTGGTCGCCGCGCTTGACTCATGGACCAAGATGGCCTGTGTTCTCGTCTTCTACATCATCTACGTCAATGTGGAAAACGCCGTGCTAACGCCGCGCATCATGCGCCAAAGCGTCGACCTGATGGGCCTCACCGTACTGATTGCCCTGATAGTCGGAACAGAGCTGGCTGGCATCACTGGCGCGCTGGTCGCCGTCCCCACAGCCGCGCTCATCGCCGTACTTATGGACGAGTACATGGTCCAGCAAGACCGTCCCAATCATACTGACCATTCATAATTCTTCTTCACTGTTATTCTTGACTCGCATGTCTGAACTCACCTTTGCCCAAACCAAACATCGCAGCTTCCTGGTTCCTACGATGATCGCCGTCGCTGTCCTCGGTCTCGTCGTCGCGCTTGCTTATCTGGAGATATTGCGCCAAACCGCCAGCATCAATGTCACGCACGTCGCTATCTTGCCCACACACACCGTCTTCAAGTCCTATTCAAAGGTCGTCGGTCACGTTGATCCCTTTGTAGATGAGCTCTACGTCCTGGCCACCGTGCGCGTCGACAACCGCTTGCGCACACCGCTCTTCCTCAAGGACATCACCGCTACGCACACTGGCGCGGACGACAGCGTCGCCACTACCAGTGCTGTCGAAGAGTATGACCTCGCTAGCCTCTACACCACCTTTCCTGCGTTGAAGACGCTGGCCAGCGCGCCACTTGCGCGGGAGAGCGCCATCCAGCGCAGGACCACGCTGAAGGCATGGTCCTGCTCCACTTCCAAATTCCACAAACTACATGGGAACAACGTAAGGCCGCCACCATTACCCTGGACTTCTACCACCAAGACTCCGTCCCCGTCCCCATCCCCAAATCCTAATAGCCTTTGCTTACCACTGACCATGTCCCTATGAGACGCCGCTGGATTGCCGATACATATAGCCCGCAGACGGGCCATCCCACCGCAGCCGCACTGACCGGCGAGCAGGCGCTGCACCTTGCCCGCGTGCTGCGCGCCGAGGTGGGCCAGATCTACGACGTTGTCGCCAACGGCTTTCTGCATCGCGCCGAGATCGTCTCCGTATCTGACCAAGAGGTTCGCTTCGCCCTACATGAAGAGTTGGAGACCGACGCAGCTCTGCCCATCCATCTGCTGCTGGCCGTCTTCAAGTTTGACCACTTCGAGTGGGTTATTGAGAAGGCCACTGAGCTGGGCGTGGCGCGCATCACACCCGTGCTCGCCCGACGCACGGAGAAGCATCTGGCACAGGCCGCGGCCAAACGCGTCGAACGCTGGCGTCGCATCGCACTCGAAAGCTCTAAACAATCCCGCCGCACCGACATCCCAGAGATCGCCGACCCAATTGCGCTGGCCGCTGCATTAGCAGGGGAATCCGCCACCACCCGCATCCTCCTCAGCGAGACCGAGCAGACGCTCACGCTCACCGCAGCGCTCACCGCAGCGCTCACCGCCGCAGATAAACCTACGGGTTATGAGTCCGTCGCTCTAAGCCTTGCCATCGGCCCCGAAGGCGGATGGACGCCGGAGGAGATGTCGCTCTTCACCCAACACGCGTGGACTCACGTCACCCTCGGACCGCGCATCCTTCGCGCCGAAACTGCCGCCATCGCCGCCATCGCCATCGTGTCTGCACACATCACCTGAAGCTTGTCATTCCGCAGCGAAGCGAAGGAATCTGCTTTATGTTTAGTAGGGAGCAAAGTCAATGAATGGACTTGCAATTACCTTTGATCTGGACTTCGAGGATTATTACGATGCACGTCGAACGCGTGATCGCAAGAATCGCCGCGCACGTTGGATCGCAATTTTAGTAGTAGTCGTTATCGTATGGATAAGGTTAGGTAGTTTCAGAGTTAGAAATTTGGGCACGGTTATATTTGCAGAACTATTATTACTAAGTCTTCTGCCGCTCAGTAATTGGTTTATTAAACGAAGCTACCGATCCTCTTTTCGACGAACAGAGAAAGTAACGGAAAAGAAAACTATTCAAATGCGCTTTGATCCAGAGGGCCTACGACTAATTAGCACAGATCAACCGGGACTAATTACATGGAACGAACTATCAGGTTTTTCAGAATCGAATAGGTCATTCGTTTTCTATCGTTCTCGCTTGATAGATGCAATCATCCCCAAACAAGCTATTGCATCAACTGTAATCGATGAAATCCGGAGCGTGCTCAAAAGTAATCTCAAGCAAATCTAATTACTTTGCCACCAAAAGCAAAAGAGCGACCGAGCGCTTTGCTCGACCGCCCTTGTCTCTTGAACCCAACTTTGAACCCAACTTTACGAAAACATCTCCTTCATCTTCTCGAAGAGTCCTCGGTTGGTTGGGGTGTTCTCGACTGCCAACGTATCACCAAGCTGGCGCAGCAACTCGCGCTGCTCTTGAGTCAACTTGGTGGGCGTGGTGACGCGCACCTCGACGATGAGGTCGCCCTTGCGATTGGTGTGCAGACGCGTCACACCCTTGCCGCGCAGTTTGAACTGCCTCCCGTTTTGTGTGCCTTCGGGGATCTTGATCGTCGCTGGACCCTCCAGCGTTTCGATCTCCAGCTCCGTGCCCAGTGCCGCTTGCGGAAATGAGATCGGCATGACGCAGTGCAGGTCGTCGCCATCACGCTCATAGAACTTGTGCGCCTTGATCGAGAGCACGACGTAAAGGTCTCCCGCCGGTCCTCCGAAGCGTCCGGACTCGCCCTCACCCTCGTAGCGTATCTTCATATCCTGCTCGACGCCCGCCGGCACCTTTACCAGAATGTCGTGCTTTTTGACCTGCACGCCCTCCCCGCGGCAGCTCGCGCAGGGGTCGCTGATCGTCGAACCCGTGCCGTTGCATCGTCCACAGGTCTTGGCCACAGAGAAAAACCCTTGCTGGAATCGCACCTGTCCGCGCCCACCGCATTGCGTGCAGACTGTCGGAGCCTTGCCTTTGGCGCTACCCGTCCCACTGCAAGTGTCACACGCCTCTGGCCGCTGGATTGTAATCTGCTTCTCCACGCCGAAGATGGCCTGTTCGAACTCCAGCATCAGATTGTATTGCAGGTCGCGCCCACGCTGCGCTCGCGAGGCTCGCCGCCCACCCCCCCCGCCCATGTTGAACATCTCGCCAAAGAGATCTCCGAAGATGTCTCCCAGGTCGCCCTGAAATCCCGCGCCAGCAAACGGATTGCCGCCCGGACCGCCCGCCTGAAACGCCGCATGGCCGTACCTATCATAGGCCGCGCGCTTCTCAGGGTCGCTCAGGATCTGGTATGCCTCGCTGCACTGCTTGAACTTCTCCTCCGCCTCGGGATTGTTGGGATTGCGATCTGGATGATGCTGCATCGCCATCTTGCGATAGCTGGCCTTCAACTCCTGATCGCTCGCCTCGCGCGAGACCTGCAACACTTCATAAAAATCAACCTTAGTCACGTTAGCCGTAGCACTCATCTCTTAAAATTTCCCACCAAATATAAACCGCTTGTCATTCGGACCCGGCACGCCATGAAGGGGAAGAATCCCCGCATTTACATTTTCGCCTGCCGTTGCTTGTTGCATTGGTTATCGTTCCGCAGCGTAGCAGAAGAATCTGCTTCCGCCTTTGCCTTTACTCACAACTACCTACATCACTCGTTGACCACCGCGTTATTGCTAGCGATTCTCACCAGCGCCGGCCTCAGCAGCTTCTCGCGAATCTTGTATCCGCAACGAATCTCCTCCAGCACTTGATGGTCAGGAAACTCCTTGGTTTCGATGCTGCCCAGCGCCTCGTGGACTCGCGGGTCGAACTGCGTGCCAACCGTCTCGACCGCGACCACCTGCAATCCCTTCAGCGCCTCTTCCATCTGCTTTAGGATCAGTTCGACGCCCGTGCGTAACTGCTCCACCGAACCATCGGCCTTCAGCGCCAGTTGAAAGTTGTCCATGACGGCGAGGAAGGGTTCCACCGCGCTCTGAACCGCGTAGTCGCGTAGGTCGGAGCGCTCCTTCGCCTCTCGCCGCCGCGTGTTTTCAAACTCGGCCTGCAAGCGGGCAAGGCGATCCATCAGCTTGTCCCGTTCGCCGCGCGTCTTCTCCAACTCATCTAGCAAAGCTGCATCCGTCGAAGTTGCGGGCGTATCGGATGTAGCCTTACTGCCAACATCAGCAGCTTTCGCAACGCCAACCTCCGCCGCGTCGAACTCCAAGTTCGCGCCAGCCTGAAGGCTCGCGCTCGATTCTCCGGCGTCTGCTTGCTGTACCGTCTTCTCTTCGACCATTTCCTTGCTGCTCCTATGCAAATTGCCCTCTCTTCCATTGTTGCCGATTCCGGCCCATCGCGCGACCTTCTGCCACTCCTTCGCCATCTTGCCCTCTCAGTCGCGCAACACACTCACAACAATTCAACCTGACGTATGACGTTCCGAGGTCTCATGTTTGTCATTTCGCAGCGCAGGAATATACTTTTCTCTTGCACAACTACAGACCCCTGCTTTCCCCCATCGGAATCAGCATTCGCTCGAAGACCTGCGCGATGTAGCTAACGGCGTTCATGGTGTTCTCATAGTGAATCCGCTTGGGCCCGATGACTCCGACCGTGCCGCGCCCATCGCCTGCCATCCGCGCTGGCGCTGCGATCAGTACCAGTCCGGCCAGCTCCGGCGCGCGTTCTTCCAGATCGAAGATCACGCGCACCGACTCCTGTTTGGCGTCGATATAGGCGTCGAGTAGCTCGACCAGCCGCTGTTTAGCCTCCAGCGCCGCCAGCACATCGCGCAGCCGAGCCACGTCCTCGGCGCTGCCCACCGAGCGCGCGCCCAACAGGTTCGCCACGCCCTCGACGTAGACCGTCTGCCCGCCTGCATAGCCCTCTGGGACGGCTCCGGCCCAAAGCTTCTCGACCGACGCCAGCAGTCGCTGATACTCACTGCGTTCTCGCTCAACCAGATGACCGATCTCCGTGCGAACCCTTTCAATGCTCCAGCCGTGAAAGTGCTGGTTCAGAAAATTAGCCGCCGAATCCAGCTCGCGCGCGGTAACATCGACGTCCAGAGACAGCATCCGGTCGCGCACCAGCCCTGATCGGGTCACCACCACGGCCAACACGAGTCCCTTGCCTAACCGCGAAAAATGCACATGTTCCAGCGTATCGCCGCCTGCAACCATCGCCACGGCCACGCCCACACCGCTGGACACGGTTGCCAGAACATGGCTCGTCCGCTCCAACATGGCCTGCGTCCCACTGATCCCAGCAAAGCTCGAATCGATCTGGGATTCCAAGTGCCGTCGCTTCGAACCAGTCTGCAGCAGCGAGCCACACTGTAGTCGAACTCTACCCAGACGCTCCACATACAAGCGAAAGGCGTACGCCGTCGGTACCCGTCCGGCGGAGGTATGCGGCTGCTCCAGTAACCCCTCGTTGGCCAGTTCAACCATTTCGTTGCGCACGGTGGCAGAACTCAGCCCTGTAGCGTGTCCGCCGTCCGCCTGCACTCGCGCGATGGTACCGGCGATGGTGCCCGAGCCGACCGGCTCACCCGTCTCGATATAGCTCTCGACAATGGCCGTCAGAATCGTCTGTTGCCGTTCTGTGATTCGCCCCTCCGCCGCCATTACATACCACCTCTATCTTTATTTTATTCCCTCAGTCAACCGCGCGCACGGAAACGCCGCAACGCTCCATCGTCCCGACTGAAGCAAAGCACAGTCCTACCCCTATCCCTTACCCCTTATTCCTATTCTCTGTTCCACCTTCGACGCTCAGGCCTCGTCGACACCCGTCGCCCGTCCGGGCCGAGGCCGCAGTAGTTCCGCCATAATGCTCTCCGCCAGCGCCTCGGCAGAGACACGATACATTCCAGCCTGAATTGCCTGCCTCAGCGATGCAACTTTCTCGAAACGCACGTCACTGACCTGACCGGCCTGCGAGATCAGCGCACCAATCTCGCTGACCTGCGCCGAGTCGGTAGCAATTTCCTCGACGTCGATGCTCTGAGCGCGCGCCCGTCGCATGCCATCCTGAGTCGCATCCAGCTTCGCGGAGGTCTGCGCTCCGCCCGCCGCGCCAATCGGCATCGGGAACTGGACCTCAGTGGTCTCCGTAATTCGCCCCGCGTCAATCATCGGCGCGCCTCCATTAAGCCTGATCTATCAGGCACATCGGCTAGTCCGACGCAAACTTCAGCGCAAATTACTGTGCAGCATACACCTTGGTACACGCTATTCCCCCTGCACTGCAAATCAAGCAAAAAAATGCGCACGACCAACCCTATATCCCAAATCGGTACAAGTACCAGCTGCATCCAATCCCCAAGGTTCCCAACGTACCCAACGTACCTAAGCTTTTCCATCGCCATTATTCGAGAGACAATCGACCCATGCCTGAGCACCCCATGCACGAAGTTGCACCCGCCCGCCGCCAGATCGTCTGCTTCACCTTCTACAAGCTGCTGCCGGAGTGGCGTCGCCTGCCTGACGACGACCGCGCCGCCCACAAAGCCGCCTTCGCCGCCGTCCTCGACAAGTGGAACAAAGTAGGGGAGTTCCTCTCGCTTACCTATTCCACCATCGGTACCCGTGGCGACGTCGACTTTTGCGTCTGGACCATCGGCTACGGCGTCGACGAGCTGAACTTGATGCGCTCCGAACTTCTCCGCACGCCTCTCGGCGGCTACCTCACCACGCCGCACAACTTCCTCGCCATGACCAAGCGCTCGC
>CAZPZL010000037.1:0-12582 GCA_964590925.1 uncultured Granulicella sp. | reverse complement strand
ACAGCAGGCTGCGCCCCCGGGACCATCGGAATCTGGTGTGTCGAGAGGAGATTGGTCGTTGTAAAGATGGACTGGATGGTGAGAGCGGTGGGGCTCGAACCCACGACCAACGCCTTAAAAGGGCGATGCTCTACCAACTGAGCTACGCTCTCGGCCACTCTATCAAAGGTAGCATATTGGGAAGGAGTATTGGGCTGCGTCAGAGCTTTACAGTGGACAGATGCGTCGGGGGGTACACTGGTTGGCAGGATGCCACTGGCTGCAATTATCTCGAAACCGCAGAAAGTCGAGTTGACGACAATTCTGCCCAGGCTGCGCGACTGGCTGGTCGAACGCGGATGGAGCTGCGTCTTTGATCGGGAGAGCGCAGCGTATCTGTTCGCTGGAGCCGATGCGGTCAGCATGACGCGCGAGCAGATGGCCGCGTACGGGCCGGATCTGGCAATCATTCTGGGAGGCGATGGAACGCTACTGTCGGCGGCGCGCGCCTTCGCGCATAGCGACATACCTCTGCTCAGCGTGAATCTTGGCTCGTTGGGATTTTTGACCGAGGTGCCGCTGGCTGACCTGTACGCGACACTGGAGGCGTGGAGCGAGGGCTCGGCCGCCATAGAGCGGCGCAGCATGATTCACGCCGAACTATTCAGCGCGGGTGTGCGAACGCAACAGTGGGACGCGCTCAACGACGTCATCGTAGCCAAGGGCGCAATTGCGCGCATGGGAGACTTTGCGGTTCAGATCGACGGCCAACCGATGGCGACCTTCCGCGCCGACGGCGTCATTCTCTCCACCCCAACCGGATCGACTGGATACAATCTGTCAGCGCACGGGCCGATCGTGATGCCGACGGTCAACGCCATGCTGGTGACGCCGATCTGCCCCCATCTGTTGACCATTCGTCCGATTGTGGTGCCAGGAGAATCGTCCATCAACGTGCGCGTAGTGGGCGTACCCAATGAGATCTACCTGACCGTCGACGGACAGGAAGTCGTGCCGATGCAGGTCGGAGACGAGGTGCGCTGCCAGCGCAGCCAGTCGAGCGTACAACTGCTGCGCCTGAAGCCCAACGGACTGTTCAACGTGCTGCGCTCAAAACTGAAGTGGGGCGAGCGATAGTGCGGTCAGTGCAGATGAAGGGCCTTCGCAGAGAGAAAAAGCGGGAATTCTTCGCCCCGCTCAGAATAAATGACAATCCGTAAATTATCCCGGCAACGCGGAGTTGTTAGTGCGCTTCCAATATCCGGTCGAGTTACTTTATGACGACCTCTTGCGCGGCTTTTTGCTCTGCGGCGACTCTGGCTTCTGCGGCGATGCGAGCTTCGGCGGCAAGTTTGGCCTCTTGATAGGCCTTGGCTTCCAGTTCCTCCCGTCGCTTCTTCTCGTCGGCGGCGGAAGTGTCCGCGTCTTCTTCAGTGACGCCCTTCAGCCCGGTCTTGAAGCCGCGCAGACCTTCGCCCAGACCTTTGCCTAGCTCCGGCAACTTCTTGCCGCCGAAGAGAACGACCAGAATGACGCCAATCACGAGTAGATGCATCGGTTGAAGTAGTTCGCCCATGGAATGTCTCCTTGCAGAATTTGGGCGTGCGGAAGACGCCAAATGTACATCCTGATTGTCGCATATCTGGCGTCAAGTTTCAGCCTGATTCCGCCGATGGCGGAAGAAAGGCGCGAGGGCGGCGGTTCAGAGTTCTAGTAGGAGCACAACCTAATGCAAGGGTCGCGAGCGGATAGAATGGACGCTGGCAGTATCGAGCGAGGCGAACAGGCAACGTGGACGGGCAGGCAACGTGAATGAACCACAGGTGAACAGGATATATCTGGCGATGTTGCGGCACTGGTTCGAGGCGTTGGTCGACCGGCTCTGGCGGCGAGGGGTGATGCGCTCGGGGATGCTGACGGGGCTGACAGTGGCGCTGCTGGCGGCAGGGCTTTTTATTGCCTATCGAGAGCAGGGGCGGGGGAATCTGCATCGCTTAAAGGCAAAGATCGCTCCCACGCAACAAAGTACGCCAAAGGATTGGCCTGGCGGGCAGGAGGCGATCCAGCTGACGCGCGCACGCCAACTGGACGGCTCCGTACCGGAGTTTCTGTCGGTGACCATGCTGCCGGGACGAGGCATGAACATCCTTCAGATCTCGGCCTACATCCCCGGCAAGGGCAAGGTGAACCTGCTGGCATCGCCCACGGTCGAGAATGCGGCACAAGCAATGACCGGTATCGGCGAGGACGCGGGCGGGCAGGCAAGCGAGGCGATGGGCGGTGCCTTCGAGCTGCCCTGGGCCGGACGCATCGCGAGCAATGCGACGCCAACGAGCGCAACTGCGACGTGGCAAGGACATGCGCTGTCGCTTCCTTCGAAGGAGAAGCAAGGCGGACTAATGCTGACCGAGGCGGCCAACTCGGTCAGCACCGCGGCTGTGCTGGACGGCGGTGAGGCGCGGGCGGTCTTCCACGCAAGGGACTTCGCCGGACAGTGGCCGTCCCAGACGGACGTCAACGTCAACGTGCTGCTGGGCAACCAGTGGATCGAATTGACGGTGGTGGCGCGCAATGCAGGAGACGCACCCGAGCCGATCGGCATTGGCTGGCACCCGCGGTTCGCCATTGCGGGCGGCAACCGGGCTCAGGTGCGGCTGCGCGTTCCAGCGGCGATGCGCGAGGAGATGCATCCCGACGGACAAACTGCGACGGGAAGACTGATCCCTGTCGTAGGAACGGAGTATAACTTCGACCGCGACGGCGGTGTGGCGCTGGGCTCAATCAGTCTGAACGACCTCTTCGTCGCACTGCACGGTGAGCCGCTAAGAAACGGGCAAGCAGCGGAGCTGATCGACCCAGCTGGCGGATATGGGCTGCGCGTGATCGCGCTCAGTCCGGCGATTCGCGCTATGCGTGTGGTCGCACCACGGGAGGGAGACTTCGTCTCAATTGAGCCGCAGTTCAATCGAGACGATCCGTTCGGACGGGAGTGGGGCGCAGGAACGCAGAGCGGGATGGTGGCGCTGTGGCCGGGACAATCGACGCAGTGGCGGGTGCGGCTGGAACTGTTCTCGCTGACTGATGGTCAGACGGCCAAGTAACACAAAACAAAATTGCGGCGTTCTGGAAGCGGGAGTAGCAGAGTTACATCTTGCGGGCTTGGGCTCGGGATGAGACTTTTTTGCAGGCGGCAGCGTCTACAGAAAGATGGAGCAAAGGCTCAGTTTGGCAAAAATGGTGCAGTTTTGCGATGAGGTTTGGGCGGCTGCATAGTGGGCTCCAGCTTCAGGACGGGGCAGGGGAATTGCGATTATTTTCAGTAAAAGTTGCATTCCGCTCAATTGCTCTGTAATATACGCGATTGCGACTATGAGATTGAATACTTCTGGTAACGCCTCCCAGTTTCTCCGCTCCCGCTTGACCAAGGTCTGCGTCTCGATTGCAGGCTCGACTCCGGCGGAGATGATCGATAAAGCAGTTTCGGCGATCAAAGAGACGCCATTTATCGAGTTTCGTCTGGATTATCTGGACAAACCGCTGCTTGCACTGCCCAAGTTCAAGCAGTTCTTCGCCGACAATACAGCGGCGACCGGCATTGCCACCTGTCGACGCTCAGAGAATGGCGGAAAGTTCTCTGGCTCGCTGGTCGCCGAACTGGAGATTTTGGCCAAGTGCGCTGAGGCGGGATTCCATCTGGTGGATCTGGAGCTGGAGTCGGCCGAGAGCGCGAAGAAGGCGGACTTGGCTAAGCTGCGCGAGACCGGGATTGGCCTACTCATTAGTTATCATGACTTTACTGGGACGCACGATCTGGACGGCATCTTCCGCCGCATCGATATCTATGGCCCAGACTTTATCAAGGTGGTGCCGACGGCCAAAGCTCTGGTCGACAACATCACCCTGATCCGCTTTCTGGAACGGATGAATGACCACTCGAATATCATTGGCATCTGCATGGGAGACGCCGGGATTATATCTCGCGTGCTGGGCGTACGCTCTGGATCGGCGTTTACCTTTGCTGCTGCAACGGTTGGCGAGGAGACCGGACCGGGGCAGATCGCTGCTCGGACGCTGATTGAGACCTACCGCATCGAGCAGGTGGACGTGGCAACCAAGGTTTACGGCGTGGCGGGCAACCCCATCCGCAGTTCGCTGTCTCCTATCATGATGAACACAGCGTTTCGTCGGGAGACGGTCAACGCTGTCTATCTGGCACTGGAAACGCACAAGCTGAGCGACCTGCTGAAGCTGGTACAGGAGATTCCGATTCAGGGTCTCAGCGTGACCATGCCGCTGAAGCAGGAGATTCTGGCCCATCTGGAGCGGACCGATCCGTTGTCTGCCAAGATCGGCGCATGCAATACTGTGGTGCGCGTTCCTTCGGGCGAGAACGCAGGCAAGCTACTTGGTTTCAATACCGATGTGGCCGGTGTCGTCAGGCCGCTGGAGAAGCGGGTTGCGTCGTTGCGCGACGCCAAGGTTCTGGTATTGGGCGCGGGCGGCGCGGCGCGGGCGGCTGTCTTCGGACTGCGTGACAAAGGGGCCAACGTATTCATTCTAAACCGAACAGCAGAGACCGCACAGAAGCTGGCGCGACAGACCGGGGCCAAAACGATCAAGAAGGAGGCGCTGGCAAAGACTCCGTTCGACATTGTGGTGAACGCGACGCCGGTAGGCATGGCGGGTAACAAGGCCGCGCCGCTTCTGGACGAAAAAGATCTGAACGCTAAGCTGGTCTTCGATCTGGTGTACAACCCTCTGGAGACGCCACTGATCCGCCTGGCACGGCAGATGGCAATCCCGTACATCACCGGCGTTGAGATGTTTGTGCAGCAGGGGGCACGGCAGTTCGAGATCTTTACCGGAAAACCTGCCCCCGAGGAGGAGATGTTCCGTGTAGTGCTGCACGCGCTGCGTCGGCAAATCGAGGCGGTCGAGGCCGAATCGAGCGAGGCGAAGACGGAGTCCAAGCCAAAGGTTGCGGCGAAACCTACAACAGAACCAAAGGCAACTGCAAAGGAAGCCGTCACGGCAAAGGCCGTCGCAAAGGCAGCGACGAAAGTGGCAACCAAGCCGAAGCCATCGGCTAAGACCATCGTCAAACCAGCAGCGAAGAAGTCCACAGGCAAGGCCAAGTAGTCGGCAACATGCAGGACTTGTTCGAGGCAATCCCCGCGATTCAAGAAGCGATCAAAGTATCATCTGTTTTAGACGAGGACTTGTGTATAGACTTCGTTGGGAAACTTAAACGCATCTGCGTTCGTCATAAGGACCGGAGTGTCATTGGAAATGGTGTGGTCCGTCGTGGAGCGAATAAAAGCAGATTCCTTCGCTCCGCTGCGAAATGACAAGCAGATATGGCCTACGCCAATTCCCACGATGCTATAAGAAATCCAATGCCTATCGAGGAATACCATGCGTGAATGCATCCTAGCGGAAGTGTGGACGAGAGAACAGTTGGTGCAAGAATGAACTTCGACTCCGCTCGTAGAGACATTTTGAGACTGGGCAGTATGGGTCTTGCCGCCTCAGCTGCTACTGTGATTCCTGCACTGGCTGAGTCTGCGCACACGACAAAACATACACAGAGCCCAGCACTGTTCAATGTGCAAGCCTTTGGAGCGAAAGGGGATGGGGTCAACGTCGATTCGCACGCGATCAACAAGGCGATTGAGACGGCGGCGGCGGCAGGCGGGGGAACGGTTGTCTTTCCTGCGGGGAACTATGTCTCGTTCTCGATTCGACTGAAGAGTAAGGTGCACCTGTATCTGACACAGGGCGCGGCAATTATCGCTGCGGAGTCTCCCCTGCCCGGCGAGACGACCGGATACAAGGGCGGGACGTATGATGCCGCCGAGCCAAAGACAGCCTGGGACAAATATCAGGACTACGGGCATAACCACTGGCACAACTCGCTGATATGGGGCGAGGAGATCAGCGACTTCTCGATCACCGGGCCGGGTCTGATCTGGGGCAAAGGGTTGAGTTTCGGTGCGGGGCCGGGAAGACCACCTGCCAGTGCAGGTGGGTCGGGGCCGGATCGGCCCTTTGCTGCGGCAACAGCGGCGACTAGCACAACTACGCCCGCTGCGGCTACGACGGTTACGCCTACTGCAACCGCTGCGGCGGATGCTGCCAGAAATGCTTCGCGTGGACGCGCGCGGGGAAATTATCCGGTATATCAGGCCGAGCAGGCGGGCGTGGGCAACAAGGCCATCGCGCTGAAGAACTGCCGCAACGTGATTCTGCGCGACTTTTCGATCCTGAAGGGCGGGCACTTCGGGATGCTGCTGACCGGCGTGGACAACCTGACGATCGATAATCTAAAGATCGATACGGATCGCGACGGCATGGATATCGACTGCTGCCAGAATGTTCGCGTCTCCAACTGCACGGTGAACTCGCCGTGGGACGATGGCATCTGCCCCAAGTCGAGCTTTGCGCTCGGATACAACCGACCGACGCGCAACGTCACGATCACGAACTGCTTCGTGAGCGGCTGTTACCAACTGGGCACGGTGCTCGATGGGACATTCAAAAAGTTCGACGGCACCGGACCGGGAAGCAAGATCGGCGGCACGGGGCGGATCAAGTGTGGCACAGAGTCGAATGGCGGCTTCATCAATATTACAATCTCCAACTGCGTCTTCGAGGGATGCCAGGGGCTGGCGCTGGAGACGGTCGATGGCGCGCTGCTGGAGGACGTCGCCGTCACCAACATCACCATGCGCGACATCATCAGTTGCCCCATCTACCTACGCCTAGGCGCGCGTCTGCGCGGGCCCAAGGGCACCGGCGACCAGAGCACCGTGGTGGGAACACTACGCCGCGTATTGCTGTCTAACATCAACTGCTTCAACTCGGCGGCAAAGTTCGGCTCCAACATTACCGGCATTCCCGGCTTTAACGTCGAGGATGTGAAGATTGCCGATGTCTATGTGCAACACGTCGGCGGTGGCACGGCGGAGCAGGCGAAGATCGACGTGCCGGAGAATGCCGACAAGTACCCCGAGCCGGGGATGCTGGGCACGCTGCCAGCGCACGGCTTCTACTTCCGCCATGTAAATCGGCTAGAGATGAGCCACGTCGAGGTGCAGTCTGTAGCGGCGGACGCGCGACCAGCGATCTACCTCGACGACGTGCATCGCGCGGACTTCTACGCAATCACCGCGCCCAGTACGCCGTCGGCGTTTTCGATCAACAAGTCGAGCGACGTACGGATTCGCATGAGTCGCGCCGCCGAGGATTCGACCACTCCGTAAGGCTCAAAAGAATCCGTCCTGCCGGACAGTCTTTCAACATCTTCCGCCGAGTCGGTTAAGATAGGAGAGGACTCGGTGCGCGGCCAGCTAGGCCTGCGCGCAAAGGCGGGCACAGATTGCTCTATTGGCTGCTGTATCAGAAGCTGTTTCTCTACTTTCACGTCTTCCGAATCTTTCGGTATCTGACGTTTCGCACGGTCTTTGCGAGCCTGACAGCGCTGCTGATCGGAATGCTGATTGGGCCGTTCGTCATCGACAAGCTGCGCCAGTTTCAGATCGGGCAGTATGTGCGCGACGACGGCCCGCAGAGCCACCTGAAGAAGGGCGGCACGCCGACGATGGGCGGCGTGCTGATCGCAATCTCGATTCTGGTGCCGACGCTGTTGTGGTCGGATCTGTCGAATCCGTACGTCTGGGTGGTGATGCTATCGACGCTGGCCTTCGGCGCGATTGGCTTCGCAGACGACTATCTAAAAGTGGTGCGCAAGCAGAGCCAGGGGCTGACATTCTGGCAGAAGATGGGCTGTCAGTTTGCCGCCAGCGCGGCAGTGGGCGCGACGCTGGTGCGCATGGATATTCTGGGCGACTACTCGACGCGACTGATGGTTCCGTTCGCCAAACGCTTCCGCCCAGACCTTGTCTGGCAGTGGCTGGGACACATTCCGCACCTGCACTGGTTGGCCTACCTGCCGTTCATTATCTTTGTAATGCTGGTGATTACGCTGACTAGTAACGCCGTCAACCTAACCGACGGACTGGACGGCCTTGCCATCGGCTGCACCATTATTGCGGCTGGCGCGCTGGCCGTACTGACCTACGTCTCCGGCCACGTCGTCTTCGCGGACTACCTCGAACTACAGCGAATGCCGCTGGTCAGCGAGTTGACGATCTTCTGCGGCGCAATGGTTGGTGCCTCTATCGGTTTCCTTTGGTACAACGCGCACCCGGCCGAGGTCTTCATGGGCGACGTTGGCTCGCTCGCACTCGGCGGCGCGATTGGCACGGTCGCGGTGATTATCAAGCAGGAGCTGCTGCTGCCGTTTATCGGCGGCGTCTTTATTCTCGAAGCCGCCAGCGTGATGCTACAGGTCGGCAGCTACAAGCTGCGCAACGGCAAACGCATCTTCAAGATGGCCCCGCTGCACCACCACTTCGAGCTGCTCGGCTGGAGCGAGTCGAAGGTCATCACCCGCTTCTGGATTATGGCCTTGGTCTTTGCGCTCTTCGCGTTGACGACGCTGAAGCTGAGGTAAGACGAAAAGTCGACCACGGTTTAACGCGGATATGCACGGATTAAAGACAAAGGCATGAGCGGTTGGATTTAGCTTGGGACCACGAGATGCTACAGATGAGGTAGAGCGATGGAACTTTGGTTGCCATGGATAGAGATTGCATCTCCAATAATTATCGCAATCGCTTTAGTCTGTTTTGGTTTTCGATGGAAGATTAGTCGTAAGCCGATTCGGTTACTTGTGCGAATCACAGCTTTAGGTTCCATCCTACCTCTGGTCGTATTATCAATCTGCCTACTTGGCGTACAGAGTTGCGAAAAAGATAGCCAGTTGATCGGTTCGCCGAATGGTAAGCATGTAGCGAGGTTGATGATTCGGCATAGTGCTCCCCCTTCAGGCCATTCGCTGAGAGTTCTTGAACGAAGAAGTTGGAGTCCAGTCTGGCAGGTGGTGAGCAGGGCTGCTAGCGAGAGAGAACCGCTCGACCCAATTGAGCCGCAGATGGTATGGATAGATAATTCACAGCTTGTCATTGATTATCCTGCTCCAAGCGATGAAACCAGTTTCGACTGCGTGAGTAAGAAGGTCGGAGATATTCTGATTACATGCAGGACGCACACAATTAGGTGACCATGGAACTGAAGAATAAACGCGTGTTGGTGGTGGGACTGGGGAAGTCGGGCAAGGCGGCGGCGCTGTTCCTGCGCGAGCGGGGGGCGCAGGTGACGGTCTCGGACTCGCGTAGCGCCCAAGCGCTGGGCGAGCAGATTCCGGCGCTGCTCGACGCGGGGATTGCTGTTGAGAGTGGCGGGCACGGGGGGATGACCTTTCGCAAGCAAGACTTGATCGTCGTCTCGCCCGGTGTGCCGTATGACATGAAGGAGCTACAGCAGGCGCGCGCGCTGGGGCTGCCGATTATCGGCGAGTTGGAGCTGGCAAGCCGCTACTTGCAGGGCAAGATCGTCGCCATCAGCGGCTCCAACGGCAAGACCACGACGACAACTTTGCTGGGGAAGATCTTTGCCGATGCGGGATTGCCTACGCTGGTCGGCGGAAATATTGGGACGCCGGTGATCGACTTGATCGCTGAGAGTGTGAGACTGAGCGGGCGGAGCGAAGAAGAAGCAGATTCCTCCGCTACGCTGCGGAATGACAATCCTAATGTTTTGGTTGACAAGGCAACGGTTTGGAGCGTGTTGGAGGTATCGAGCTTTCAGTTGGAGACGGTGCAGGAGTTTGCGCCGCGAATCGCAGTGGTGCTGAATATTACTCCGGATCATCTGGATCGGCATGGCTCGTTTGAGAACTATGCGGCGATGAAGGCGCGGATTACCGCTCGGCAGGACACCGAAGACTTTCTAGTGTTGAACGCCGAGGACAAGCCGACACAGATGGTCGCGGCCAAGACGAAGGCGCAGATATACTGGTTCAGTGGGCGGCGAGCGGTCAAGCAGGGCGCCTTCGTCCACGGTGAGAGTGTTGCGTTCATCGCGCGGGAGGGCGCGAGACCAGAGCCGATTCTGCCTGTCGCGGAGATCCCCATCAAGGGCGCGCACAACGTGGAGAATGTGCTGGCGGCAGTCTGCGCGGCGCGGTTGGCGGGGATTTCAGCCGAGAGCATTCGCGCCTCGGTGGCCAGCTTCAAGGCGGTAGCGCATCGGCTGGAGTTTGTAGCCAAGGTGCGCGGCGTGGATTATTACAACGACTCGAAAGCGACCAATGTGGATGCGACCAAAAAGGCACTGGAGGCCTTTGCCGGCGGGGTGCATCTGATTCTTGGAGGGAAGGACAAGAACTCCGACTATACGGAACTGGCCGAGCTGATTCGCGCGCGGGTGAAGAGTGTTTACACAATAGGTGCGGCTGCGGAGAAGATTGAGCGACACTTGGCTGGAGTGGTGAAGATAGTCTCAGCGGGTACGCTCGACAAAGCTGTGAAGGCAGCGGCGCAGGCGGCGCTCGCAGGCGACGTTGTGGTGCTGGCTCCGGCCTGCTCCAGCTTCGACCAGTTTACTGGATATGAGCAGCGAGGACGCGTCTTCGTGGAGCTGGTGAAAGCGCTGGGCTGAGTTTTCGTGCAGCAGTAAACAGCAGATTCCTCCGCTGCGCTACGGAATGACAAACAAAGTGCGCTGCGGAATATGTTGCAGATAAAAGGGCGGAATGGCGAAGCGGGTTGGAGTGGATCGATGGCTGTTTGGCAGCGTGCTGTCGCTGGTGCTGTTTGGGCTGGTGATGGTCTTCTCGGCCTCGGCGGTGATGTCGCAGGCGGAGTCCGGCTCGCCCTATCGCTACGTCGCCAAGCAGGGGATGTACGCGCTGTTCGGGATGGTGGCACTGTTTGGACTGATGCGCGTGGACTATCGGCGATATAACAGTTACCCGGTGGTGATGGGCGCAGTGGCCTTGACAACGATGTTGTTGGTGGGCGTCTTCGCCATGCCCGCGCTGAATCATACGCATCGCTGGTTCAAGTTGGGCGGATTTTTTACCTTTCAACCGTCGGAACTGGCAAAGCCTGCGGTTGTACTGTTTCTGGCGTACTTCCTGCAGACGCGGATTCACCTGATGGAGGATTGGAAGGGGACGATTCTGCCAGCGGCGCTGCCACCGCTGATCTTTGTCGGCCTGATATTGAAGGAGCCAGATCTGGGCACGGCTTTGGTCTGCGCGGGCGTGGCAATGGCGATGCTGTTTCTGGCGGGGATGCAGGTGAAGTGGATCGGCGCGGCGCTGCTGGCCGCCTCGCCAGTGATGTACTACATGCTGTGGATGGTGCCGTGGCGACACGCGCGCATGGAGACTTTTTTTCATCCCGAGATGGATCCGCTGGGTAAGGGATTCCACATCACGCAGTCGCTGATCGCCGTGGGGACAGGCGGGGTGAGCGGGCTGGGGCTGATGGAAGGACGACAGAAGCTGTACTTTCTTCCCGAGGCCTGGACCGACTTCATCTTCGCCAATATCGGCGAGGAGTTGGGGCTGATGGGTGCACTGGCTCTAGTCGGACTCTTCTGCTTCTTCGGCTATCGCGGACTGAGGGCGGCATTTCTGTCGAAGGACCCGTTCGCGCGCTTTCTGGCATTTGGGCTGACCAGCGCCGTACTGATCCAAGCCTTCTTCAACATCAGTGTGGCGATTGCTCTGGTGCCGACCAAAGGGATCACGCTGCCATTTATCTCCTTCGGTGGAACGTCGTTGTTTTTCACTCTGGCCGGAATGGGCGTGCTGCTGAATGTTACGCAAGAGATTGATTGAAGGCAGTGGTGAGTTGTGAGTAAAGACGAAACAATGCATGTATTGATTGCAGGAGGCGGCACCGGAGGACATGTGATTCCGGCGCTGGCGATTGCGCGCGAGCTACGCGATACACACACAGCCGAGGTGCGTTTTGTGGGCACTGCGCGCGGGTTGGAGACGCGTCTGGTGCCGGAGGCGGGCTTCGATCTGGCACTGGTGCGCTCGGGACAGTTGAAAAATGTGAGTCTTGCGACGCGGCTGCAGACGGCAATCGACCTGCCACTGGGAGTGATGGATTGCATGAGGCTGCTCGGCGAGTTTGAGCCGCAGGTGGTTGTAGGAGTCGGCGGATACGCAAGCGGGCCGGGAATGCTGGCGGCGCTGGTCAAGCGCGTGCCGACACTGGCCTTCGAGCCAAACGCAGTGCCTGGGCTGGCTAATCGACTGGTGGGACTGTTTGTGAGCGCAGCGGCAGTGAACTTCGCGCCCACTACGAGCTTCTTTCACAACGCGCATGTGACAGGGATTCCGGTGCGCAAGGAGTTCTTTGCAGTCGAGCCAAAGCCGGAGGGATCGCCACCACGACTGCTGGTCTTTGGCGGAAGCCAAGGAGCGCGCGTCTTCAATGCCGTGATGCCGAAGATTGCCAAGGGACTGCTGAGCTACGTTCCCGACCCGACGATACTGCATCAGGCAGGCGCAGGGGCAGCCGAGAAAACCGACGAGGCCTATCGCGCGAGCGGAGCCGATCCGACGCGCTGGAAGGTGGAGGAGTATCTCGACCAGATGCCGCAGCGGTTTGCCGATGCGGACCTGATTCTGTGTCGCAGCGGAGCCAGCACTGTGGCGGAGTTGGCCGCCGCCGGCAA
>CAZPZL010000036.1:0-12598 GCA_964590925.1 uncultured Granulicella sp. | reverse complement strand
ACCGAGGTGCACATTCGCCACGTGAAGGATGGGGTTCTGCTGGTGCCTGTGACGCCGCAGATTGCAAAGGACGATTGGGCCACGGTGCGCGATGTGCTGAAGTCGCTCGGGCCCGAGTCCGCAGAAATGATGGAAGCCACCATCCAGAAGAAGCTGCAAACCCCCGGAAAGAAGAAGTAAGACGGCATCGGACAGACGGTTGGCAACTCTCGAAGAATGGCTCAAGGTCGCCAAGCCTCAGCGAATTCGCACCGAGTTTTTGATCTGCTGCACAACCTGTAGCACGGCGTCGACCGGAGTGCCGGGGACGATGCCGTGACCGAGGTTGAAGATGTGTCCTGGACGGTCCGCAGCTGCGTGCAGAATCTCCGCCACGCGCGCGTGCAGGATGGCATCCGGCGCGAGCAGCACGATGGGATCCAGATTGCCCTGAATGCCGACGCCGTGGCCCAGAGAGTACCAGGCCTGATCGAGCGGAATGCGCCAATCGATGCCAAGCACATCAGCTCCGGTTTCGCGCATAGTGGGCAAAAGCGTGGCCGTATCCACCCCAAAGTAGATAACCGGAACACCTAGGGCGCGGATGCGGCGAATCAGCTCCGTGGTGGGAGCAAGAGCGTACTGGCGATAGTCACTGGGTGAGAGCGTGCCGACCCAGGAGTCAAAGACCTGAATGACGTCCGCGCCAGCTGCAACTTGCTGCGCGGCATAGTCGGCCAGAACGGTGACCAGCTTGTCCATCAGGATGGGCCACGCGGCGGATTGGGAGTTGGAATTTGCGGGAACGATGCGAGGCAGGTTCGAAGAAGTCACCTCTCGGACACCCTCTGACGCCCGAATTGCCCTACGCTCCATATATTGCCCCTGCGGAGCGGGGACCGAGGCGTACATCAGGCGCTTGGTCTCAACAAAGTTGCGCGAAGCAGCCCCCTCAATCATGTAGCTGGCCAAGGTGAACGGCGCGCCGATGAACCCAATGATGCCGAGTCGGTTCGCCTGCGAAGAGCCCGGATCAGCGTAGCGATGCTGGGCGAAGTGGGCGGCAACCTTCTCGACGGCGCGCGCAACATAGGCGAGGTCTTCGGTACGGTCGGTGCGCAGGGCGCGAACCTGCTCGACCGTTCGAATGGGCGTATGGATGCGAGGCCCCTCGTCCGCTACAAACTCGAAGTCGACGCCCATCGGCGTGAAGGGAAGCAGAAGATCCGCAAAGATAATGGCTGCATCCACACCCAGACGCTCGGCGGCGGTGATGGTAACCTCAGCGGCGATCTCCGGCGTATTACAGATCTCCAGCAGTGAGTGATGCTTGCGCACGGCCATATACTCTGGCATGTAGCGACCGGCTTGACGCAGAAACCAGACGGGAGTGCGATCAACGGGAAGACGCAGGCAGGCACAAACGAAGCGGCTGCCGTTGGCCCCGGCAGCCGGAACAGGGTGCTTCGCCACGGATGAATCCGCAGTCTGTGCCGCTGTGGTCGCCGCCTGTTTGTGCCCGACAAGGTCAACGCCTGAATTCATCGCTCGATTTGGCCCATCGAGATGTATCTCATCCAGCGGCTCAGCTTGCACGCCATCGGACCCAAGTGTCTTGTCGCGAGCTTCCTGCTCGTTGTGAAGTTTGCTCATAGGGTTCACTCTCCCAGCACTATGAGCGTAACATCCTGCACGGGTCCGGCGTAACTCTTTTGCAAGCGATAGTGTAAGGCACCTGCTTGCATAGGACTATATTGCAAGCATGGAGGCAAAATCGCTATCCCCTGTCAGATGCATGGGAATACAACTTTCGACGCGAACACACAGTCGCCAGTGGCGACCAGCTTCTGCGGAGATGTAGTATTTGACAGGATTTCAACCGGAAAATCAGGGCTCCAAACGAAGGGTGAACTCTTCGATGACTGGGTTGGTCAATACCTCGCGGGTAATGCGCTCAACCTCGATCCGCGCTGCTTCCGGGTTGGTTGCAAGCGAGTCTTCCAGCGTGAGCAGGAAATACTTTCCCTGGCGAACGTCAGCGACGCCGTTCAAACCCATGCGGCGGAGAGCTCCGGCCACAGTCTGACCCTGAGCATCGAGGACGGTGCGTTTCAATGTGACGTAAACATGCGCCTTCATGCATCCAATTATAGACTCGTGTCCGCCCGCGTCTACTCAGTTGGGTGGGCGAGGAAGCACAAGCGCAGTGCAACGCTCCAAAACTGACGAAAGTGAGGCAAATTGGTAAATTATCTGGAACTGCCGGTTGGGGAGCAAAGCCCCGAAGTGATTAATGCTGTCATCGAGATCCCCCTGGAAGGAATCAACAAGTACGAGTACGACAAGAAGCTGCACGTCTTTCGCCTGGACCGCAATCTTTACTCCCCCGTGCATTACCCCGGCGACTACGGCTTTGTGCCCAGCACGCTGGCAGACGATGGCGATCCGCTGGACTGCCTGGTGCTGGTCGATGCACCCAGCTTCCCCGGCTGCGTGCAGGCAGTCCGCCCCATCGGCATGCTGGAGATGCTAGACCAAGGAGTTCCTGACGAGAAGATTTTGTGCGTGGGTAAGAATAACCCGCGCTACAAGGACGTGTGGAACTACTCAGAGATATATCCTCACATGCTCAGGGAGATTACCCACTTCTTTGCCATATACAAGGACCTTGAAGGCAAACGCGTCGAGGTCAAGGGATGGCGCGACGCTTCGGTTGCGCGCAACAAGGTTGTCGAAGCGCAACAGCGCTTCCTAGACACCCAGAAGACGCCGGAGCTGAAGTAGGAACGGAGTTGAAGCCGTCAAAGCAAAAGAGCCGCTGATTGGGCGGCTCTTTTGCTGGAAAAAGTTGCCGGGACCTGGCAACAATGAAGAAGCCCGCCTCTCGATTGAGGGAGGCGGGCTCGTTTGCGATGCTTAGGCGAAACGCAATCTTTCACCAATCAATAAATGCCTACGTATGCGAGAGCCTGAACCTGTGGGCTTGCATCGGCTTGCACAACTACAACAGGCTGGTTTGTGGGCACTGCTGATGGAGCGTAGTACGTGGCAGTGGTGGTTCCGAGGGTGATGACTCCGTTGTATGTGCCGCCCAGTACGATAAATCCTTCAAGCGTGCATTCGTTCAAAAGCGGCGTCGCGGCATTGGCGGTCGCTAGCTGGGCTGTGGTCGGGAAACTCGTGAATGTGCATAGGGTGGTGGTGTCAGACAGAACATTATTGATATTAATACTGAGCGCCCAGTCGACATTACTGTTGGCGGTGTAGAGCGTTGGTGTATATGTACCTAAATCCACAGTGGTAGTTTGGGAACAAACCGGCAAACCGCCGCCAGTAGGCCCGCATGGCTCAGCCTTGGTGATAAAGCCACCAAATACGTAGCTGCCGGTTCCGTGAGGAATATTCACAGCAGGTACGTTTCCGTTGCTACCTGGAACCACGTTCGCAACCGGAGCGGTGCTGTAGATCTGTATCATCTCTCCCCGGGTAAAGACCGCAGATGGATTGGTTGGGTCTACGGGCACCGAAAGCGTCATCAAAATGTCGCCATTTGGAATCCCCAGAGCACTCGCCTGAGTTAGCGCCAACCCGCCATAGACTGGCGCGCCATTCTGACAGTAGTAGTTGGACAGACCCGTGGAATTCGACAATGTACCGAGGGTAGGAGTAACGTCAGCCGCGATGCCTTCCTGAACCAGATTGGCGGTTGGGTGAAGAGCCCAAGACACATTCGGCGGAGCATTGTAGACGGTTGCATTGAACAAAAGGCATCCACCTGCACTGTTGTTAAGAATAAAGGTCGTCTCATAGCCGTTGGTTGTCGCGCCACTGACCGGATCACCCGTCCCGCAGTCGTCGCAGTAGTTAGACAAGGCGATGGAGACGTTCTGATAGCTGTAGCCGGCGGGGGCCGCGCAACCAACCATGGCGTAGGTGGTGAAGGCGAGGATGGCGATGGCGAGAATCTTCGAGCAAAGTTTCATTGGAGAAATCCTTTGTATTACGGAACCAGAAGAAGCATATCTAATTTTTTACATTCACGATAGTTCTTTTTTGCTTGGCAGGTTCCTGTCCGTACCAAGCCGCCGACGGTCGATTTCTATTGAGATAGGAAATGTACCACCGGAACGTCACAACACGCCAGAGTTAATTGCATTATTTGGCGGGACGGGGAATTTTCCTGCCTCCTCAACCCCACGCAAACCTCCCGAACCGGGACTGCGCGCGACGCGCGAGCTTGATTTTACGCACATGTTTCATGCATCCCACTGCGGTGCAACGCGGACTAGGACGATCAGCGGTGTTATGGCGACGCCCTCCCCGTATCCTTGCGATTAACCCGTCGCGATGCGAACCTGTAAGGCTTGTGCACGTCGCCACCGCCCAGACGTTATACGATGGGTATTGCACAGAACGACACTCTTGGCACTAAAGTTGCACTCCCTTCTCCAAAGTGGCATGGTATTCAGCGGCTCAGACTTAGTAGCCTTGACTCAGGAGACTTCCCCGATGAATCTGCGCCCTAGTGCGTCCCTATTGCTGGTTATGTTCAGCTTGCCGCTTGCTCTATCGCTTGCGGGCTGCAATAAGGTGGAATCCATAACGATCAATCCCACGACTGAGACGTTGAGTGCGGCTGGCCAGACAGTGCAGTATGAGGCCTACGCGACCGAGCAGATGGGATCTGGTCCGACGACGACCAACAACATCACTAATTCGGTGACCTGGACCTCCAGCAACCCAAATGTTGCCACCATCAACTCGACCGGGTTGGCTACTGCGGGTAGTGTCGGAGGTGTTACCGAGATTATGGCGGCCTCGTCCAACGGCGTGTCTGCCTCGGTTGAGCTGACGGTCAATATCAGCAGCACAACCGGCGGTGGCGGCACCCAGACGACGTATAGCGCGCTGACCATTATTCCGTCTACCGTCTCGGTTTCGGCCTCGGCTGGAACCAGCAATCTGATAGCGCTCGCAAGCTCCGGCTCTACGGGTTACCAGACTGACGTCACCAATTCGCCTAATATTCAGTGGTATTCCAGTAGCCCAAAGATCGCTTCGGTCGGGCTCAATACCGGAATCATCACTGGGGGGAATGTCGGATCGACAACCATCACAGCTGAGTTGACCATCCCCGGCACCGGAGGCATCCTCACCGCGTATACGAATGTTACCACCACCTCGACGCCTGCGCCGGAGCCTCTGATCTCGCTCACCATTATTCCCAGCAGTGCCACCATGGGAGCACTGAAGGATCAAGTACAGCTTCTGGCTATCGGAACCTACGCGACCGCTCCCTTCACACGGGATCTGACCAACAGCCCTAACCTGACTTGGATCTCCGCATTTCCCAATGACATCACCGTTGACAACAACAATGGCGGGGGATCTGGTGCGACCGCCGGTGTCGTCACAGTTTACGAGTCTACATTAGCGGCTGGTGTCCCAATAATTGCGGAGGCAGTCAATCCGCAGGACGGAACGATTCAGACCGCCACAGCTACCGTTGCCTGCCCCTTGGTTCTTCCCAATCCCGCGGGCAACCCGCCAACCCCTGGCTCCTGCTACCCCGGCTCTGAGGGATCCAGCCTCCTATCGACGCTTACCGTCTATAACGAGGGATTGAACACAACCTCTGATCCCGGAGTAACCGCGAATTGGCTGATTACGGCATCTTCGGCCACCGGCACGGCTGACGTCATCCACTGCGGCCCAGGCTGGGTGAACAACGGAAACAGCGGCGGCTCGGTATGCACGGCGACCTACCCCGTCGGCACGACCGTCACTTTGACAGCTCCAGCCCAGAAAGGCGTCAACTTCGGCGGATGGAGCTACAACTGCGCTGCACAAGGTACGGTCACGGCAGTTGGGCCCAATACATGCACTGTCAACTTAACTACTGATGAGACCGTAGGAGCGATCTTCAACTAACGGCTCTCAACTTCACACAGCTTCAACTTTATCGGCGGGCCGATGCGATTCACTTGCATCGGCCCGCTTTATACTGCGCCGAGCGTCAGAACTTGTGGAAGATGAAGAATGCTCCCGCAACCAGACACGCTGCGGCAACTGCGTGGTTCCAGTGCAGCCGGTCGCCAAAGTAAAGCACCGAGAATACGCCGAAGACGCTCAACGTTATCACCTCCTGAATCACCTTCAACTGATCCGGCGAGTAGACCGCCGATCCCAGCCGATTTGCCGGAACCTGTAGGCAGTACTCGAACAGGGCAATCGACCAACTGACCAGAATCACCTTCCACAGCGCTACGCCTTTGAACTTCAGGTGTCCATACCAGGCAAAGGTCATAAAGAAGTTCGACCCAATCAGCAAAACTATTGGCCACACGCGCGCGCCCATGCACTATCCTCCAGAACAGCTGTATTATCTCTACCGCAGAGCATTTTTGCGTTTTCCCTATTGATGTACCCATCACCCCTGCGAACAAAATACGGGTTTTTTTTGCGGCGCTCAGAATAAAAACTCGAAATCTCGTTGCGGAACTGAGTATTTAGAAAGGTTCTCTGGGGCAAAAGTCCCGCAATGGTCTATTCCGACGAGCAATGAGTAAAACAGATACCTCCACTTCGCTGCGGAATGACAAGCAAATCTGACGACAGTAATTCAGGCAACTTCAGATCGAATGGACAGCTTCCAGAAGCCCCTCTAAAGTCTCGCATGTTCCAAACGGAGACTTGTGCGGAGATTCCCTAAAGCAGTCCTTGCGCTTTGACCTCGAGGTACTGGGTGATTGCCGCCACGCCAACCTCTGCGGGCGAGGTTTCGATTACCAGGACGCCCTGCTGACGAAGCTGGGCGATGGTGGTGCATCGGCGCTCCAGCATCTCTTGCGCGGCGGTGGAGGCGTACATCTCATCGACTGTGCGTGGCTGGCGATGGGCCAGCGCTTCCAGCTCCGGGTGAGTGAACAGAACCAACACAACCAGATGTCTGCGCACCAGCTCGGCGGCTGCAACGACGACCTCCGCGCGGCCCGCGGACTCGGCCATCTCGGTAATCCAGACGATGAGGCCACGCCGCCGCTGCAGGCTTTTGAGCCGCGAGACGGCGTGGAGGTGGTCGGCTTCAAAAGCCTCGGCGTACACCTGCGAGAGCTGGTCGATGAGCAGCCGCATATGGCTTGGCCCAGCACCGGGCGGAAGCAGTTGCTGCACCCGGCGTCCGTAGGTCAGCAGGGCAAATTTGTCGCCGGATCCTGCGATGACCTGCGCCAGCATGACCGCAGCAGACGCGGCCTGATCGAGCTGCGTGACTGTAAGCAGGTGTCTCGCGGCTGCCTCCTCTTCGACCTCGCCCTGAGCCTCGGAGTGACTTGTGCGCATCTCGAATGCGGTGCGAGAGAGCCGTCCTGCGTCGAGCACAATCCACACCATTTGCGAGCGCTCGGTGGTGAACTCTCGCGTGATGAGGTGGGCGCGCCGCGCTGTAGCGGTCCAGGAGATGTTGCGCATCTCGTCGCCCTGCTGGTAGTCGCGCAGGCTCTCGAACTCGCGTCCTGTGCCGCGCATTCGCAGGCGGCGCTTCTGCAACTCGATCTGGCGCGCGCGCATCAGGTAGAACTCAGTGTTACTGCGGCTCTGCTCAGTCGCGGGAAAGACGCGCACGCGCTGTTCCAGATCGACCACGGCCCAGCGCTCGATCAATCGCAACATGCCACGATAGCGCAGAAAGATTTTGCCCAACGGGAAATCGCCGCGCGTGTTTGGCGTACACACGAGCGCGATCTTCGCGGTCTCGTGCGGATAGGCCAGCGTCACGCAGGTCTGCGGCGTAGCCATCAGCGCGGGATTCAGGTCGTCGGTAAGGCAAAGCTGGATGCGCGCGTTCGACTGCTGAAGAATGGAGTAGACGATCTCG
This sequence comes from uncultured Granulicella sp., assembly GCA_964590925.1. Taxonomy (GTDB): domain Bacteria; phylum Acidobacteriota; class Terriglobia; order Terriglobales; family Acidobacteriaceae; genus Edaphobacter. Next base: position 4,743 of record CAZPZL010000036.1, on the reverse strand, counting down.
GTCGCCTCGCCAAGCGTGGGCGAGTGCACGAATCGCCGTGTCACAGTGATCTTCTCTGGCACCGGAAGCTGTGCTTGATCGAAGAGAATCAGCGCTGCAATCAGCGTGTCCCACGCCAGCATCAGCCACAATCGGTGGGGATGGAAGAAGGCCGGAATCGAGAGCAGCGTTCCCGTCAGCAATAGCAGCAGTGCGCGTGGCGTCAGGCCAAAACCCAGCACGCGGCTCCAGCGTCCGTTTGTGCGGGCGCGAGCAGTGACGGGTTCGGGGATCAAGGTCTGCATTGGTCCGGTTTACTTTGGCAGCGCGGTTGCGGTGAGGATGTCGTGGATGACGCGGTCAGTGTCGAAGCCCTCGAGTTCGGCCTCGGGACGCAGGACGAGACGATGGCGCAAAACGGGAACGGCGGCCAGCTTCACGTCGTCGGGGATGAGAAAGTCGCGGCCATCCCGCGCGGCATAGGCCTTGGCGACCAGCATCAGACTGGTGCTGGCGCGGGGCGATGCGCCCAGCGTGATCGTTGGCCAGTCGCGGGTACGGCGAACGATGGCCAGCAGGTAGTCGAAGAGCGCTGGCTCAATCTGCACGGCGCGAATCTCGCATCGAGCCTGGGCCAGCAAGGCAGGCGAGACGGCATTGAGCGGAATCTGCTCCAAGTCCTTAGTCGTGAGGCTGGCGTGGTGCCGCTGCAGAATCGTGTGTTCGTCCGACAGCGTGGGATAGGACACACGTATTTTGATGAGGAAGCGATCAAGCTGCGCCTCCGGCAGCGGGTAAGTTCCCTCGAACTCCAGCGGGTTCTGTGTGGCAAAGACGGTGAAGTAGTCGTCGAGTGCGTGGCCCTCGCCGTCCATCGTCACCTGCCGCTCCTCCATGGATTCCAGCAGCGCGGCCTGAGTGCGCGGAGGCATTCGGTTGATCTCGTCAGCCAACAAAAACTGGGTGAATACCGGTCCCTTGTGCAGCGAGAACTCGCTGGTTTTAGGCGAAAATACCGTGGTACCAAGAATATCTGCGGGCATCATGTCGGGCGTTCCCTGAACGCGGCGGTAATCCAGCGCAAGATAACGCGAGAGAGATTTTACGGCCAGCGTCTTGGCCACACCGGGGACACCTTCGATCAGCGCGTGACCTCCGCAGAGCATCGTCAGCAGTACCTGATCGATCAGCTCTTGTTGTCCGGCGATGATGCGTCCGATCTGGATGCGTCCCTGCTGAAAGAGTTGACAGGCGGCGGAGGTCTTCTGCATTTCTACTGGAGAATCAGCAATGGGTTCGGACTGTTCTTGCTCGCTCATGGGGCGGTTTTCCTCGTCTTGAAAGATTAGAACTACGGTTGATGCGAGTGCATGGTCAGTTCGGTAAGAGTTGCAAGATCATGGTCGAGTGCTTTGACCAGAGCCAGCGCGCTGCGTGGCGCGAGCGATTGGTACTGCGCTTCGGCGGCCTGCGCCAGGTGGTCGGCGAGGGATTTCCAGTCGCCGGCAAATTGCTTGCCCAGCGCCTCGGCAAGCACGGCAGAATCGTCCTGAAGAATACTGCGTGGAATCGCGCAGCGCTGTACGAGAAAATGCATCAGTCGACGGCGCGCGCACTCGGTCGCAACCTGCGTCGCTCGGGCCTTGCGATAGAGCTGCCCCATCGACTCCGCGAACTCGATAGGCGAGGTTCTTGGCAGGCGGGCGATGAAACGCACGGGGCCGTTTCGTCGCCCAAACGACAGAACCAGCAGAAGCGCAATTAGAGCGATCTGCACGGCGATCTGCGTCAGCGGTAGGCCGTGCGTGTAGTCGGCCAGCGAGTTGGGAACACCGTGAAAGTACTCGTCGAAGAGGACGCGACGGCGCGCACCTTCGCCAACCCCGTTCACGCTGGACAGAAACAGCTTGAGGCTGGCGTCATCCTTCAAACCCAGGTTAGTGACCGGCATCGCGGAGCTCCACCAGACAACGGTCCCTGCGCCCACGCGATACGAGACGACGACGGCGTCCGCTCCGCACCACTGCTCGACGTGAACGGCGGGCGTCAGAACAGTCCAGCGCGCCCGGTCGATGATCGAGACCTGACCTGCGTGAGCAAGTACGCCGCGCCCCTCCGGTGTGGTCAAGCACAGCTTGCCGAAGATCTGCGTGGGCTCAGCGACGGCAGCATCGGGTAGCACTCCATCGGCCTGCGGCCCGGTCATCAGAACGCGCCCACCGCGTTGCAGGAATGCGGCAATGTCGTTGCGCAGAGCCTGCTGTTTTTCGACTGGAACGACCGGCTCGGCAAAGATTATCGTGGTGCGCGCCGCGTCAAGATTTGCCAACTCGGAGCTGGGACTCTGCCAGCGCGCGGTGGAGTAGCCCAACTCGCCGAGTAGAAGATAAGCTGCCTTGATTCCAGCGCTACCGCTGTTGTAAGTTGTAGGCGACTTGTCGGAGTCGTCGTTGGGAGGAGCAAGAAAGCTGACTGCGACAATCACCAAAAGCACGGCGGCGCAGAAGAGCAGTACGAATTTTCGTTCTCGATTGGCTCTCATCCGGCACGCCTGATATCTTCAAACAGGGCCAGTGCCTGCGCGTAGTCCTCGCGCTCGGCACCGCGCAGTCCGTACCAGATTCGCTCGAAGAGGCGCGTGAGCGAGCGCAGGGCAATCAGTTGGGATTGCAGCGTGGTCTGCTGTGCGCAGTGGCTCTGTAACAGTTCGACGTACTCGCGCGGCGTGCGCGCCAGATCTCGGCGCCACAGCCGACGACTCTCCAGCACCACGATGCCGGCCCAGTAGAGGCAGTGAATGGCATCGCGCCAGTTGCTGCGTTCGGCCTCGATGCGCGCCAGATCGGCCCACTCGGCCGATTCCTTCTGCCAATCAGAGGTTGCCAGCACACCAGTGAGCGAGACGGCCAGTCGCTCTCGCGCCATGCTGCGCCGCACCCAGAATAGAATGCCCACAGCGCTCAGCCCAACGAAGCTCCACTCCAGCACCAGCACCAGCCACGGCGCGCGATGGCCGAAGTCGGCGGCTGCGGTGAAGAACCTGACGATCCACACCAATAGTTGTGCAATCTTGCGGTCGATCCACGACTGCCTGCCCACCACGCGGAACTCGGCTCGCGACAGAATCACGGTTGCCGCTCGTCGGGCGGGAGCGAACTCGGCTGGCGGCAGCGCCTCGCCGCCCGTTGCCGCAAGCTCACGATCAAGCCGCGCCTCCGCCTCGTCAAGCTGCGCGTTGCGATCCTTCAGCGCAGGTTTTCCTGCCTCGTCCAACAATCTGCGTAGCCACTGCCAGCGCACCTGAAAAGTCTCGTCCTGTGCTGCAACGCGATCATCATCTCCGACCGCCGCAGCGTTGCATGTCGTGGCGTCGTTGCGACATGCCAGCACCAGCCCGCGCAGCGTCTCGATGTGGGTGCGATAGCCTGCGGCGTCGGTCTGCCGCAGCGGAGGCTGGAAGAACGGAACGCGCGGCTGTGCAGACGCGAGAGCGCCCAGTGACAAGATTGCCAGCAGCGCTCCGATGCGTCTGAGGCCCATTGTCATACGCCTAACTCTGCTCCGCGGTTGAGCTAGGCTCTATCGCTGGCAGCGATTCAGGCGAAGCGATACCCGATACATCAACGAGTGTAGAAGGCGCATTGACTTCCGTAGCAGTAGGCTCGTCGGTAATAGAAGGCTGCATCGTTTCAAGGGCAGCAATCGGCGAGGCGTTCAACGAGCCGCGCAACAGCATCTCGATATCGAATCCATCGCGTCGTACCCGCTCGTCGAAGTAGAAGAGGCAGAGACCGATGGCAGCAATCGGCCCAACTAGAGTGGTCGAGAGAAAGTTGACGGCCAGAATGATTCCCTGCATCACAAAATGCTCGACCGTCGGACTTCGAACAATCACAAATGCCAGCGGGGTAGTGATAACGGCAGTCACCATCCTCATGGCATACATCAACAGAAAGAGCAGAAAGATGCGTCCGATACGCCCGGTTGCAAGATCTTTACTGCGCCGCATCGACTTGCGCACGCCCAGGTCCTCGACCACAGCCGCAGGGATCGCCAGAGAGTTGCGCAGATACGCGATCACGGCATAAACCACCCCAGCAATTCCACCAAGAATGGCGAGCGCTCCAAGCAGAAACTCTCCAACCACGCTATTCCTCAACCCCGGTATAAGCGCGATGGGGATCAGGACAAGCAGTAGCAGGAAGGACCAGCACGCGCTCCATCCCTGCCACAGAGAGATGCCCATGCTTCGCAGCCAAAGTCTGCGTGCCACGCGCAGGGCAACGCCCAGCGAGGTCGGCTCGCCCAGATAGAGCGCATTGACCGCCGAAGTCGTCGCGGCAATCGTCAGGCTGTACGCGATAAGGTACACGCCCATCTGCACCAGTCCAGCCGCTCCAGAAAAAATGGAGTACGCGGGCGATCCGATCTTGAACGAGGCGAAGTGCATAACAATGAGTTGCAGAATCCCCATTCCGGCCAGAACTCCGGCCGAGAGCGCTGAAATCCCCACCAGAAGCCAGAAGTTAGAACGATAGAGAGAGAAGACGCGGTCCAGAATCTCGCCCACCGAGAGCGGGCGAAGCTCATATCCGGGAGCGGGCTGCGGAAACGGCGAAGCAGCCAAGAGAGGGGAGTCATCCGCAAGTGGATTCGGGCTTTGCCAGTCCTGCGTAGCCATATCGTCTCCAAAATCATGAGGTACGGATTATATGGTGCGCCCGGAGAGATTCGAACTCCCGACCCTTTGGTTCGAAGCCAAAT
>CAZPZL010000035.1:0-12601 GCA_964590925.1 uncultured Granulicella sp. | reverse complement strand
TGCGCCACCGAGACCGCCGGTTTCTACAACACCGTCGGCTTCAACGACGACACGCGCGCGTTTCTGTCGATCCCGGCTCGCCACGATGTCGCCCGCCGCGTCGACAGCGCCTTCCTCGCGCGGCTGGTTGCCGAGCATCGCATCGACGGCGACGAAGCGCTCGAGCTTATCAAGGACCTCACTGTTAACCTCGTGCGCAAGGCCTACAAGCTGTAGCCCATTGCTCAATTCGAACGCACATCACAAAGAACCCCCCTCAACCGAGGGGGTTCTTTGTGATGTGCCTCTGAGAAGCGAAACAGCACATACTACGGGAAGTTCGACTGCCCTAGTTTTCCGACGGCTTTTCGATGTGGTCAATGACCAGCACCTTCACAGGTCCCTTCACCGCCTCGACCTTCAATCCGAGCTCCTCTTGCAGGGCGCGATCCAAGGGTGGGGTCGGATCCGAATCATCTGCACTTCGTTCCCGGTCCCATCGACCCTTGTACTTCAGCACAAAATCGTACTTACCCATCAGTTCCGTCCTATTGATCACCGGCCGCTCAAACCGCGAGGCCAGCCGCTCCGCCCACTGATCCATCGAGCAACCATGCGCATCGAAGTAGAATTCGTGCCCATAGTAATCCTCAAGCAGCGCAGGAAGTGGATGGTCGCCAACCATCTTTAACTCCTTTGCCGACGGCGGTATCGACCCCTCCGCCCCTAGCTTCGATCCCCCCTTGGCCACCACTAGATTGTAGACGTCGCCCTGTCGCGTCTCCCAGTGGGTCTTCAGGTTGAAGCGCTCTGCGAGCAGTGCCTGCAACATGTGCTTCTGCTCTGCCTTCTGCTCGTCGGCAGTCAGTGCCGCGAGCTTGGCATCCGCCACGCTGTCACTCTCGGCCTGGATCACAAACGTCGTCGGCCACGGCCACTTCGGCGCACCTACAATCTGATACTGCTCCAGACCGTAGGCGTAGCCGATCAGGTTTTCCGCTGGCCAGTCAATCAGCCGCAGCCTCGTGGTATGCGGCACAAACTGACCCGTCATGGTAAAGCTAGAGCCGATGAAACCATCCCCCTGCCCCGTCTCTACCTCAGCCTTGCTCTGCCGCACTGACGCCACGTCAAACTTCATGGAGGGAACATACGGAGCGTCTACAGGCGAGAACGGTGTTGTCGCCGCGACTGCCTGCCCCAAAGAAGAAGGTACAGCAGAAGTCACCAATCCAGCCGCAACGAGCAGAATGGTAATGCCACAGTTGAATTTTGGAATCACAGAATCCGACACTCTTTAGACTCCTTTGGAAACTAAACCCCTTCTGGAAACGCAGTCCATAATACATTGCGGAACGCGTATTAGGAAAAGGCAAGGGTACGGGGACGAGCGTGGTCGTTCCACTCGTCGCGGTGAAACTGCGATGAGTGGGATGTACGGCCTCAGCTAATTTTCCGAGGGCTTTTCGATGTGATCGATGACCAGCACCTTCACCGGTCCCTTCGCCGCTTCGACCTTCAAGCCGAGTTCCTCTTGCAGGGCACGATCCATCGGCGGCGTCGGGTCCGTGTCATCGTCATTGCGATCACTGTCCCATCGCCCCTTGTACTTCAGCACAAAATCATACTTGCCGGTCAGACCCGTCTTATCGGCAACCGGCCTGCCAAACATCGACGAGAGCAACGCCGCCCAGTTATCCATTGAGCAGCCATGCGCAACCCAGGCAGGTTTCCCCTCGTAAGCCTTCTGGCGCAGTACCGGCACTGGTTTATCGCCAAAAATCTTAAGATCCTGCGCCGGAGGAGGGATTGATCCCTCCTTGCCCAGCTTCGGCCCGCCCTTAGCCACGACCAGATTGTAGACGTCGCCCTGCCTCGTCTCCCAGTGGGTCTTCAGCTTGAAGCGATCCTCCAGCAGCGCCTGTAACATGTGCCACTGCTCGGCCCGCTGCTGATCCTGAGGCAGCGCCGCCAGCTTCGCATCCGCCTCGCTGTCGCTCTTGGCCTCGATCACAAACACTGTCGACCAATTCGGCACTCCCACAAGCTGAAACCGATTGGTACCATACGCGATGTTCAACAGGCTATCTATTGTCCAGCTCAGCCGCAAATTCGTCGTGTACGGCGTAAATTGACCGCCCATCATAACCCCGATATTTGATTCGGAGGCAACCCGCACCGATGCTACGTCGAAGGTCATCGTCGGCACATACGGAGCGGTTGTAGCCGAAGACGTTGTCGGTGCTGTCGCTGCTGCTTGCCCCATAGAAGAAGGCTCCGCTACAGCCATAAATCCCACTGCAACGAACAGGAGGCTAATACCAAAGCCGAATTTTGGAAGCGTACTATCGGTCATCCCGGATGCCCTTTCCATAAGCGCAGACTAGAATACACAATTGCACACACCTGTATCTGCAGCTCACCTTCTTGGTAAGCTCGAGCACCCGCCCCACACGGCGAAGATAGCCTAGTTCGCCACCGGAGGCACGTCGCCGCTGGGATGCGAGCGCAGAGGTTGCAGCGGGCCATCCTGTCTCGACGCAGAATGACGAACCGCCGCATCAGCAGGCGAGAAGCCATCTGTCCCGTGCGCCCTTCGCCGCACGCGGGTTGCCGGATGCGGCTCCTCCTCGCATAGGATCGCGACGCGTTTGGGGTTATTGGGATTGCGAATCAGCAGAAGGTCCCCCGCCTGCATTCGTTCGCGGGTCATGTGGTAGCCATCGTCCCACAGAATCGACCTGTCAGTCTGAACAGTTCCCTCGGAGCCATTGGCGATCCACACAACTCGGGTGCCGACTTCAAGGCTATCGACGAATTGGTGCGTCTTATTCTGGTTGTGCAGGGATCTCATGGTGGTTCCCTCCCAGATGCATTTGCGCAGATAGTATTCCCGAAGTACGGCATCGTCAACTGCGACTTTAGTCAACTCAACGCAAGATGAGCCTGAAGGGGTTGGAGCGGGCCAGTCACACGCCACATCCTCAAGCACGAGTTCGAGGTCTACGGCAAGGCGGAGCTCTCGCAACTGCTCTCAAGCAATCATCCGCAGCAGTTTATTCGCGCAGGACTCAGCTCCAAGCAATATCCTCAACCCATTTCGGGAACAATCGTCCTGTGCTCGCGCGTCTGCTTGCTATAATCGCAAGTGTTCGGGCTGCATCCGCGAGTTGCCGAGACGGAGCGGCACTGGAGTCTTCCATGAAACTTACCCCGCTTTCTGCCATAGCATCCACCCACACCACGTCGCAGCCGGCTCCAACCACGCCTGTGCGCCGCCTTACCTCCGACGCGCTTCTACAGAAAAAGTTGGCCAGCCAGCCGATCAGCGCGATCACGGCCTATGACTTTCCTACCGCGCGTCTGGTAGACGAGGCGGGCATCGACGTGGTTCTGGTCGGCGATTCGCTGGGCATGGTCGTGCTTGGCTACGAGAACACGCTCCCGGTCACGATCGACGAGATGCTGCACCATACCAAGGCCGTCGCCCGCGCGCTGCGCCGAGCTTACCTCGTCGCCGACATGCCCTTCGGCAGCTACCACGTCTGCGCGCGTGACTCGATGCGCAACGCCGTTCGCTTCATCAAAGAGGCGGGAGCGCAGGCGGTCAAGATCGAGGGCGGCGTCTCTCGCACCAAGCTCGTCAGCAGACTTACAACCGCCGAAGTCCCCGTCGTTGGCCACATCGGCCTCACACCGCAGTCGGTGCATAGCATGGGCGGCTATCGCGTGCAGGGCAAATCCGCCGAGGCCTTCGACCGTCTACGCACCGACGCGCGCGCCATTGCCGAGGCCGGGGCCGTCGCCATCGTGCTCGAAGGTGTGCCACGCGAGCTGGCCGCCACCATCACCGCCGAAGTCGCCATCCCCACCATCGGCATCGGAGCTGGCCCAGAGTGCGACGGCCAGATCCTCGTTTTCCATGACCTCTTCAACCTGACCGCCTCGCCGCCCGCAAAGTTCGTTCGCCAGTACGGCGACGGCGCAGCCTTCTTCGCCAAAGCCCTCGCGCAGTATCGCGACGACGTCTCCGCCCGCAGCTTCCCCTCCGACGCTGAGAGCTACCACCTCTCCCGCGAGGTCCAAGCCGAGCTCGCCGCCCAACGCCCCAACGCGCGCAAGGCGTAACCTATGCACTCTTTTTTGAAGCCGTCATTCGGAACGCTTCCCCACAGAAACCGTCTATTTTTATGAGCGCACCGAAGGACCCTGATAGACTCCGCCCAACCGAAGCCGCCGAACCTTTCTCCCCATAAATCCGCTTTTGTCTTTTGTGCAAGCACTCAAAACAAGGATCGAAAAGAATGCTCATCTGCCGCACCCCCGTTGAGATGCAAGCCGCCAGCCACAACCTTCGCCAGTCGAACCATATCTTGGGACTTGTCCCCACGATGGGCGCGTTGCATGCGGGCCATCTCTCGCTTGTATCGGCTGCACGCACCGCCTGCAGCGTCGTCGTCGTCAGCATCTTTGTCAACCCCACCCAGTTCGGTCCCAACGAGGACTTCGCCGCCTACCCACGCACCTTCGAAGCTGACTGCGAACTGCTGGAGTCTGCTGGAGTTGACGCCGTCTTCGCGCCCACCGCCGAAGAGATCTTCCCCCCCGACAACACCACCTTCGTCGATACCGGCGAGTTGGGCACGCGCCTCGACGGAGCATCGCGCCCTGGCCACTTTCGCGGCGTCGCCACCATCGTCTGCCGCCTCTTCAACATCGTTCAGCCAAACCGAGCCTACTTTGGCCAGAAGGACGCCGCACAGGTCGCCGTACTGCGCCGCATGACCCGCGACCTCAACTTCTCTGTTATGCTCACCGTTTGCCCCATCCTCCGCGAGGTCGATGGGCTGGCGATGAGCTCGCGCAACCGCTACCTTTCGCCAGACGAACGACTGCGCGCCCTCATTCTCTCCCGCGCTCTCGCCGCTGCGCAGCAGCTCGCCAACCAAGGCGAGACTGGCGCTGAAGTGCTGCGTACTGCAATCTTAGAAATATTTGGGGCAGACCGAGAACTCCGCATCGACTACGCCGCCGTCGTCGATCCCGACACGCTGCTCCCCCTCGCCGATACCTCCCAAGGCGCTCTCGTCGCCATCGCTGTCTGGATCGGCGCCACCCGCCTGATCGACAACCTACTGCTCACACCACGCTACTGACGCATCACACTGCGTATGGTACCGTTGGCATCAAGGACGAACCCCATGCATTCGCGCCAACTGAAGCTATACTCGCTTGCTCTGATTCTCTCCGCCGCAACCATCATCACAGCGCAGAAACCCATCCAGCCGCGCCCGGTGCAGATTGACAGTGGCAAGTTGCTCGGCGTCGCCACCGCCGATGGCAAGGTCATAGCCTATAAGGGCGTTCCCTACGCCGCGCCGCCAATCGGCGATCTCCGCTGGCGTCCGCCGCAGCCCGTTGCCAAGTGGAAGCACATCCTCTTCGCGCGCGATTTTGGCTCGCACTGCATGCAACCTACCCCGCGAGCAGACATGGTCTTCCGCGATCCCGGCCCCAGCGAGGCCTGCCTCACCCTCAACGTTTGGGCGCCAGTACCATCCGCGGCCAAGCACCCCACACCGTTACCCGTCATGGTCTGGATCTACGGGGGCGGTTTCGTCAGCGGCGGCAGCTCGGAGCCACGACAGGACGGGGAATTTCTCGCACACCGCGGCGTCATCGTCGTTAGCATGAACTACCGTCTGGGCGTCTTCGGCTTCCTCGCCCACCCCGAGCTGACTGCCGAGAGCGCCAACCACGCCTCCGGCAACTATGGCCTCATGGACCAGACGGCGGCGCTCGCCTGGGTACGGCGCAACATCGCAGCCTTCGGTGGAGACCCCAACAACGTCACCCTCTTTGGCGAATCGGCAGGAGGCTCTGCTGTCAGTGCACAGGTTGCCTCGCCGCTGACGCGCGGGCTCATCAGCAAGGCCATCTGTGAGAGTGGGGCTGCTTTCTACAGTCCCGGCCCCGACTACCCCCTCCGCGAGCTGGCCGAGCACGACGATACCCGATGGGCCGAGCGCGCCTTCGGTACCAGCAAGCTCTTCTACTTGCGCAACCTCACCGCCGACGAGCTACTCAAGGCCGCGACCGCAAAAACCGGCGTGCTGCCGCCAAAAATCCTGCCCGTCATCGACGGCTTCTTCCTGCCCGATACTGTACCCAACATCTATGCCGCAGGACAACAGGCACACATCCCGGTTCTCGGTGGATGGAACGCCGACGAGCGTCACGCAGCAGCCAATACCACCGCCGCCAGCTTCATCGCGCAGGCACAGAAGGAATTCGGCCCCAACGCCGAGAGCTTCCTCAGCGTCTACCGCGCCACCACCGACGCCGAGGCTGCTCAATCGGCAAACGCCTATGCTGGCGACAGCTTCATCGCCTTCTCGACATGGGCATGGTTAGAGGCGCAGGCCCGCACCAGCGGAGCACCAGTCTACCGCTACTTCTTCGACCCTGGCGCTGCTGGCGACCGCTACCACACTCCCGCGCAAGGAGCCTTCCACACTGACGAGATCGAGTACGTCTTCGGCACCCTCGACTCGCGCCCAGAGATGGCGCTCCGCCCCGTCGACCGCGCTCTCTCCGAGCAGATGGGCCAGTATTGGACCAACTTCGCCAAATCGAAGACCGGCGACCCCAATGGCCCGGGCCTTCCGCGCTGGCTCCCTTATGCCGCCACCGACAACTGGCAGGTGTTGCATCTGGACGCCGCGCCCGCCTCCCAACTCGACAACCTGCGCGGTCGCGACCTCTTCCTCGACAGCCAGTGGGGCCGCTCTACTGGCAAGTAGGCCAAGCCTCAGCCGGTGTTTCGCAGCCCGGCGGAGATGCCGTTGATGGTGGCCGTAATGGCGCGATCAATCTCCGGCGGAACCGGTTTGCCGCTGGCAATGACAGCGCGTTTGCGGCGAATCATCTCGACCTGGATCAGCGACATTGGATCGACATACGGATTACGCAGGCGAATCGAGTGGTCCAGAACCGGGTTGGTTTGCAGCACTGAATCCTGTCGCGTGACGGCCAGAATCATGCGCCGAGTCAGTTCGAACTCGTCGTGCAGGGTTGAAAAGACGCGGTCGCGCAGGGCCTTGTCCTCGACCAGATCGGCATAGAGGCGCGCGATGGCGAAGTCGGCCTTGGCCAGCGCAATCTCAACGTTGCGAATAATATCGAGAAAGAGAGGAAAGTCTCGCGCCATGGTCTGCAACTGCGCCAGATTGGCTGCCTCGCGCACGTCCTGTGCCGCGTCAGCATTGTTGTTCTGGACGAAATGCTGTAGCGCGTAGCCCACACCAAAGTATGCCGGAACGACGTGGCGCGACTGCATCCATCCGAAGACCCAAGGGATGGCGCGCAGATCTTCCATGCTGCGCTTCTTCGTCGAGCTGGCGTCGCTGCGTTTGGCGGGCCGCGAGCCGATGCGAGCGTTCTCAAGCTCCGCCACCGGCGTTGCCTGCTCGAAATAAGTGAACGTCTCCGGGTCGTCGACAATATGCCTGCGATAGAACTCGTATGAAGTGGCCGAGAGCTGGTCGAGCGCCGCCTCCCATTGAGGAAGGATCTCGCCAGTGAGGTGAGGAATGTAGGCCGCTGCAGGTTCGGGAGAAGAAGCAGATCCCTCCGCCTCGCTGTGGGATGCCAAGGCGTCGTCGCTGCGGGCTGACAACAACGAGTTCTGCTTCCGGCGCGCCTCTTTTTGATTGGACTTGTGTTGCAGCGTGGCGTCGGGCCGCGCGATGGCGTCCAGTGAAGCCGCAATCATCAGCTCCAGATTGCGCTCGGCCAGCACTACGTTGGCGTACTTCCAGTTGAGGACTTCGCCCTGCTCGGTGATGCGCAACTCGCCGTTGAAGCTGTCGACCGGCTGCGCAAAGATCGAGCGATGCGTTGGTCCGCCACCGCGCCCCACCGTACCGCCGCGACCGTGAAAGAGGCGCAGTGTGACGCCGCACTCGCGTGCAACCTGGTGCAGCGCACGGTGCGCCTTCCATATCTCCCATGTACTGGCAATCATCCCGCCGTCTTTGTTGGAGTCCGAGTAGCCGAGCATGACCTCCTGCTGCTGATCCCAGCTATCGAGCAGCGGTCTGTACGTCGCGGAGGACCAGAGCTGACGGCAGACTTCGGGCGCGCGGCGCAGGTCTTCGATGGACTCGAAGAGCGGAACGACCTGTAGGCCTGGATCGGAGCTGTCTGGACAACCTGCTTGGCCACCGCATCCCTCAACGCGAACTCCGGCCAGACGCGCCAGCCATAAAACATGCAACACATCGTCGGCGCAAGTCGCTCCGCTGATAATGTATCGCGGTAGCGACTCGGGGACATAGGCACGCTTCAATTCGGCGATGGCGCGGAAGGTGTTTAGAACCTCGCGCGTCTCGGCAGACAGCGCAGGCGGAAGCTGGAGGCTGAGCTTGCCTCTCTTTGCCGAGTCCTGCTTCGTGCCGGAGGTCTGCGCCAACTCCACGATGGCGACGGCGTGAACACGCGCGTGCTGGCGAATATCGAGCGCCTGCAAGTGCAACCCATAGGTGCGCACCTCGATCAGCAGCGGATCGACCAACGTCTGCGCCAGCCGATGACCGCGATTCTCAATTAGGCTCGCGCGGAGAATGGAGAGGTCGTGGAGGAGGTCCTCTGCGCGTTCGTAGAGCTTGAGCGCAGGCTCGTGCGCAGCCGGGACCGAACTCTGCGGAACGCCGCCCAGACGCATCATCATGCAGCCTACCAGCAGGCGCACCGACTCGAACTGGTAGCGTTGTTCGAGCGCGTCTTGGCCCGCAGCGCGCAACTGCGATAGATAGCCTTCCAGCAGACTGGCGAAATCTTGCGAGATGGGCACCTGATGAGTCGAGCTGGCAATCTGGTCCGACAGATTCTGTAGCCGGTCGTGGTAGTGCTTGAACAGCAGCGCGTGTGCCATCTCCAGCGCCGTTCTGGTGGCCTCCGGCGTGACAAAGGGATTGCCGTCGCGGTCCCCGCCGATCCACGATCCAAAGTTGACTAGATTGGGCAGCTCGGCCAGATCGATTTGAACGCCGTACTCGGCGGCCAATGCATCGGCGACCTCGGCATATAGCTCCGGCAGCGTGGCGAAGATTGACGACTTGTAGTAGTCCAGCGCCATGCGAATCTCGTCGCTCACGGCAGGCCGTGTCGTGCGCACGTCGTCGGTCTGCCACAGCGCGGTGATCTCGGCCAGCACATCGCGCTGCATCTGCTCCAGTTGCGCCTCGGGCAGCGGAATGCGGTCGAGCTGCTCCAGCAAGGCACTGATCCGCCGCCGCTTGCTCATCACCGAGCGGCGCGCCACCTCGGTCGGATGAGCCGTAAAGACGGGAGTCACGCATACGCGCTGCAACAGCGCGCGAGCCTCTTCCGCCGAGACTCCAGCGATCCGCATCTGGTGCAGCGTTCCACGCAGCGATCCGCGCTGCGGACCAACTCTGGCGTCGAGTTGGTGGGCCAGACGCCGCCGTTTGCGATGGTTGGTCTCGGCCAGATTAGTCAGCTCGAAAAAAAAAGCAAATGCGCGCGCCAGATGATAGGCACTGGCGTTGGTCAGCCCTTGTACGATCTCCTGCGCGTGTTCCAGATGTAGTTGCGCCAGTGTGTTGAACGCGGCGTTATCTTTGGATACTGTGTCTTTAGGCTCTGCGTCGCCATCGGCGGCGCGGCGGGCGATGGCGGTGCGGCGCAGATCTTCGACCGCCTCGTAGACGGTCTCGCCCGCCTGCTCGCGCAGCACCTCGCCCAGCAGGGTGCCGAGCGAGCGTACGTCGCGGCGCAAGGGTGCTTCCTTCAGCTCGCCGGTGGGGGCCTGTAGCTCCGCCAGACGTTGAGACCAGTTTGTTGCAGACCAAAGAGAGGGCATAGGCCCATTATGAGGCATCAGGAGTCACTTGTGTGTGGTGCAGATAAACACTACTTAGAAGTGAAGGACGAAGCCGCCCGCACCGTTGATGCCCGGCATCGGATAACCCGTCAGCACCTGATAGCGATGGTTGAGCAGGTTGTCGGCTGTAGCGAAGAAACTCAGGTTGTGACAGACTGGAACGCTCAGCTTGAGACCGGTCTCGGTGTAGCCGCCAAGTTGCAGCGGTGCTGGCGTTGGGTCGCCGCTCAAACGTTTGCCCACAGCCTGCGCTGTAGCATGAAGGAAGGCGTACTTGAGGTCGAGATCGACGCCTAGGTTGGCCTTGTTGACCGGAATCAGCGCGTTCATGTTGGTCGAGCGCAAAAACGCATAGCCGGTGGTCACGCTGAGGCGATGATGACCCGGCGCGCCGATGCCAGACCAGCGCAGGGTCGATTCGACTCCCTTGTTGATGGCGTTGCCGTTATTGACCTCGTACAAGTGAAATGTCGGCACGAAGACCGGAACCACATTGATCTGGTTGGCTACATCGGCATAGTAAAAGGTTGTCGATGCGGCAATGCTCTGGGTAATTCGCGCCTGCACGCTGGACTCGTAACTCCATTCATGCTCGGGCAGTAGAGTGGGATCGGGACCAGGGAAGAGATAGAGTTCGCGCAGCGTGGGGTTGCGGAAGCCGCGGCTGGCGCTGGCCGAGAGCGAGAAGATGCGCGAGGCGTGCCACTGCGCGCCGAACTCCGGCACGATGATGCTACCAAACTGTGAGTTCTGCTGGTAGCGCAGGCCCGCATTGACGAGCGTCTTCGAAGAGGGCGACACGTGGCCGCGCATAAAGCCTGCGTCATCATTGATCTGGTGCTCTCCACCATAGGGAACAATCGCTGTCCGCGAGACGTTGAAGTTCTCCGCCGAGCCGCCGTAGTTGATGAAGTCGCCGCCAAAGTCTACGGCAAGATTGTTCTCACTGCGAACGAACTGCGGAGTCCAACTCTCGAAGACGCGTCCGCCGGTGATGCGATCCTGGGAGTCGAAGTTGTTGGTGGTATCATCGCGATCCGCTGTGGCGTTATGTCCCCAGGTTGAGTAGAAGCGCGTGTAGCCATTGAGCGAAGGTGTCGCATTGCCCAGATCGAAGCTGAGGCCGCCGCGTCCGACGCTGGCCGAGTTCGGATTCTCCGACGGCTGTGTGGCAAAAATCGGTCCGGGGTCCTGCACAAGGAAGTGACCGTAATTGCCGTTGAGCGACACGTTCCAGATGGAACTGAGTTGCGACTGCGCACCCAGCGAGCCATCCTGCGAGTGATAGGCCGAGTAGGCGCGGTCGCCGTCGGTGTCATTGATGCCTGCCGATGCAGTATAGACGCCGCGTCCAACGCGGTTGCCCGCGAAGAGGCGATTCTGCACGGTGCCAAACGACCCCATCGAGGATTGCAGTTCGAACTCTGTGCCGCGCACGGGCTGCCGCGGAGAGATCTCGACCGCGCCGCCCATCGCATTCGAGCCATATAGAACTGACGCCGGGCCCTCGGTAAGGCGAATACTCCCCGTGTCCGAGAGGCTGTAGAAGTCCGGCAGGGTGTGGCCCATTTCGCCCTGAAAGTCGGGGCGCCCGTCGAGTACGACCAGAATATCGGTGTTGGGTGAGCCGCCAACGCCGCGGATGTTGACCGCACCGGTGCCGTTGGTCGCGATACCGTAACCCATGACTCCACGGCGGGTGACGAAGGCCGCTGGCGACAGCTCCTCCAACGCGTCGAAGACGGTGCGCGCGCTGGTGCGACTGATCTGCTCGGCGGTGGTCACCGACTGGTTGGGCATTACGTCCGGCGTCACAACGACGCTGACGGTCGATTGCACGCTGGCCGGAGACAGGCGAAATTCGTAGGGGCTACTACAACTTGCAATCACCGCCGTACGCGGCGCAAAGCCTAGTGCCGTAAGGTGAATCGTCATTCCAGACGTGCAGTCCACGCTCGCCACGCCGGTGCCATCCGTCAAGGAGAATTGCGAATGACCATCCTTGCCAGAGATTGACGCGACCTGCGCCCCAACCAGAGCAGCGCCAGTCGGATCGCTGACGTGAATCATCGCCAGCGAGCCAGCAGCGGCGGACGATGTTTGAGCCGCGAGAACGACGGGCAGACAGTAAACAAGCGCAAATGCGAAGGAGATGGACGGAATTCGCGACAATAGAAGCTCCTTGGTGGGGGAATCGCATTCGCGTAATCCCTTTGGAATAGCTATTTTCTTCTTGGGCCCAACAGATTTGTATCAGTGGTCACACAATTATAAATCGTGTCAAAGCAGTTTCCGAAAAAGCTCAAATCAGCTCAATGCATGCAACGCGGACGCGCAGCAAGACAATCCGCAACGTGGAACAATAATTCATCATCCAACTCTTGTATCGTAAACGACAAGGACTTCCGCAGACTATGACCGAACTCACTACTCCTCCCCCCGTCATCAAAGAGACCAAAGCCCAGAGATCGGAACGGCTCAAGCTCGAAAAGAATCCCTGGGAGGCGTGGGAGGAGGTTCGCCAGTTCGCGCGCGAGGGCCGCACCGCCGTGCTGCCCGAGTGGGCCGAGTTCTACTTCAAGTGGTGGGGCGTCTATACGCAGGGCGACGGCGTCGGCGTCACCGGCGGCAAGGACGGCCAGGGCAAGGCCAGCGAGTTCTTCATGATGCGCATCGGCCTGCCCAACGGCCTGCTCACATCGCATCAACTGCGCG
>CAZPZL010000034.1:10693-12639 GCA_964590925.1 uncultured Granulicella sp. | reverse complement strand
GGGTGCGACCGTGCGCAGCGTCGCAGCGCCGGATGTAGCTAGCCCGTGGAAGGCGTCGATGATGCCCATGACCGTCCCGAAGAGACCAACAAAGGTGGCTCCGTTTGCAATCGTCGCCAGCCACGTCATGCGCGTCTCCATCGCGGTAAGGGCTTCGCTGGATGCGGTCTGGGCGGCGCGCTCCATGGCGATGGGGTTGCGCGGCGTACCGCGACCGCCGCTCTGGCGCTGATACTCATCGTTGATCTCGTTGAAGACGGAGACCAGCGGGCTGGGCTGATAGTTGGCGGCGACCGATGCGATCTCCGAGAGACGGCCAGACTTGCGGAAGGCGCGGATGAAGAGCTGGCTTTGCTTGCGAGCGCGACTGAAGCGTTTCCACTTGGAGATCATGATGGCCCATGAGGCGAGGCTGGCAACGAGCAGGATGACGAGGACGGTGAGGGCGACGCCGCCGGAGTTGCGAACCATCTCGACCAGCGCACTGCCGCCCGCGGCGACCGGCGGCGCTGCGGCGTCATCCTGAAAGAACGCAAATGCAAGGGCAATGGGCGAGGCCAGCGTATGCAGAATCATTAGCACTATTGTAAGACGTTCGACTGTTGGGCGCGGCGAGTTGTATTCGGCTAGGTTCGGGAAATTAACTTGATCCAATTCAGTGTGTGGCCTAGATTAGTGAGGGTGAACAGAGCACATGGAGGCAGCGTGAAGATGTATATACAGGAAAGAGGAAGTTGTCTGGCCGGTTGGAGACTGCTTGGAGCTGGGTTGGGGTTGGCGATGTTGGCGGCACTGGCTGGGACGGCTTGCGCGCAGGGGCGAGGTCAGGGCGGGATGCAGAGTGGGATGCCCGGCGGGATGCCGGGGCGAGGACCAGCAGGCATGCAGCCCGGGATGCGGCCCGCAGCGCAGGTCATTCCTCCACCAACAGGAGGGACTGCGACTAATCCCTCCGGGCTACCGCACACAATCGAGGGCGACACCCTTGCTCAGGTCTTGCAGCGGACACTGATAGCAACGCTGGCAGTGAATGTAAAGGGAGAACCAGCTACTCCTTTGCATCTGCGCTACGAGCTCAAGATTACGGACTACAAGAATAAGCCGCATACTGGCACATACGAGACGTGGATCAGCAAAGACGGCGTGCATACCGTAATCCATACAGACGCCTACGACGACAACGACCTGACAAAGGGCGATAGCGTCTGGGCCAACGAAAAAGGTCTGCGGCCTCTGCGAATCATGGAATTTGCAGAAGTATATGAGATGTATCGCTCTGTGCTGATGACTGCCATGCGCGGAGATCAAAAGATGAAGCCGCGTGCAGTCGATGGCGTCTCGCTGACTTGCGGTGGGGAAGACGCTCGAGGTGCTGTCTGCTTCGACCCGGCGACCGGGTACGTCGCGCTGGTCATCAAGGACACGGAGAAGGTTGCATACGAGGGCTGGAAGCAGGTTGGCCCACTACATCTAGCAACCACCGTCCGCAAGACCTATGGGAAGCATGAGCTCTTTGAGGCGAAGCTGGTTGACGCATCGGTCGAAGTATCGCCGGATGCGCTGGCCATTCCGGATGGAGCAATTCAGGAGCCGGCAGGCACCAGGATTGATGAACAGCGTGGATTGATCTTCCGTGTGGAAGCGCATCCATACCTGCCGATGAATATGAGAAAGCCAGGCGGCCCGCAGCCTATTCCGGGCGTCAACGGTCAGGCTCAACTGCGAGTCTGGGTGGATGAAAAGGGATTAGTATCGAAGGCTGTAATTGAGGATGCCGACGACAAAGAAGCTGCGGACGCAGGCTACTCCCGGGCGACGTTGCTACAGTATATTCCGTATGTGGAGAACGGCCACCCGGCCAGCTTTCAAACCAGCTACATCATGCGTGGTATGTCTGGTGGTGGCGGAATGGGTATGGGTGGACGAGGCGGTGGCGGAGGAATGGG
>CAZPZL010000034.1:0-10593 GCA_964590925.1 uncultured Granulicella sp. | reverse complement strand
GGCGGAATGGGCGGCGGCGAAGCGCCCGGTGGGCCAGGAGGTCAGTAAGCTCCGGGATGGATATGAAACAAATGCGTAACGTGCGCCAGCTTGTCCCCCGGATGAGGTTTTTGCTGTTGTCGGTCTTATGCTTGGCTGCTTGATGCCGATGGCGCTTGCCCAAAGTACGGCTGGCAGTGATGGCGGACTGACTCTGGCTACGGTAAAGCCTTCCACTTCGGTCCGAGTCAGAATCGAGCAGGTGGTATTTGAGAACTTGAACCTTCGAGAACCAGATATCTAAATGAAGGAGATGCTCACTCCGATCCACAAGGTAAATCTAGGGCCTAGGACTCGATGGGTATGGGAAGTTATGGCACCCAGGATCACTGTGGTAGTCACGAGAAATGCGTGTCGTACATCTTCGACCCTGTAACGGGCGCATCGCTAATAGCCGAGGAGGACTATAACGCTGGCTATGGGATTGAGGTGCTGAATACCCAGCATCGTGGATGGCAGGATTTTGAGATCGGTGGTAGGATCAGCGTCTGTCAGGAGGAGAGTTTTATCTATCAATTCGATGGTCATACATATCACGTCGTTCGCACCATTGAAGACACGAGCGCCTGCGATCAGTGACGTGCTAGGCTTTTCGCATTGGGGTTGAGTTGCGGGCTTGGAGCGCGAGGGACGATGCTGCTGGAGCTGCGGGCGGAAAATTATGCAGTGATCGATCAGGCGGTGGCCAGCTTTGGGCCGGGGTTGAACCTGCTTACGGGCGAGACCGGCGCGGGCAAGTCGATCCTGATTGACGTGCTTGCGCTTCTGCTTGGAGGAAAGGCTTCGAGCGACGTGGTGCGCCACGGGGCAGAGAAGGCTGTGCTGGGCTGCGTCTTTGAGGGAACGGTGGGCGCGGCGGCGATTCTCGATACCAATGGCATCGACGCGGGAGCCTTTAGCGATGACATTCTGCTGCGACGGGAGATTGCCGCAGGAGGTAAGGGCAGAGTCTTCATCAACAACCAGCCAGCGACGGTTGCGGTGCTGCGGGAGCTGGCGCCAGAGCTGGGGCTGATCCACTCGCAGGGCGAGACGCTGGGAGCCTTCGATCAAGCGCAGCAGCGAGGTCTGCTGGATCGCTTCGGCGGACTTGCGACCGACGAGGTCACTGCGGCATTTGCGAGGTGGCGTGTGACCTGCGAACGACTGCGAGAACTGGAGTCATCCGAGCAGGATCGCCTGCGAATGGCCGATCTCTGGCGCTTCCAAACGCGGGAGATCGCCGAGGCACAGCTTGCAGCCGAGGACGAGGACGTACAGCTTGAGGCAGAGAAGAGGGTGCTTGCCAACTCCGAGCGGCTCTACACCGCAGCGCGCAATGCGCACGAACTGCTGTATGAATCCGAGGGCGCGGCGGAGACTACACTGACTGCGGCGCTCAAACACTTGGAGGAGCTAGCGAAATTCGAGCCACGCTTCAGTGAACCAGCTGCGCAACTTGCCGCTGCTAAGGCTGCGGTGGAGGATGTGAGCGTAGAGGTTCGCGACTTCGCAGAAACGATTCACGCATCGCCGGAGCGACTGGAGGAGATCGAGGACCGACTGGAGCTGCTCGACCGGCTAAAGCGGAAGTACGGCGCGGGCGCCTCGGTGGGGCTGGGCGAGGTAATTCGCTTCGGTGAAAATGCCGCGCGGAGGCTCGCTGAAGTTGAGGATCGCGATGCGATGCTGACCGAGCTGCGCGCGCAACAGGCGTGCGATGCCGCAAGCTATCGTATGGCTGCGGCAATGTTGACGGCGCAACGAACGGCTGCTGCGACGAAGCTCGAAAAACAAGCGGCGGCGGAGATCAACGACCTTGCGATGACGGTGCGCTTCAAGGTTCAGGTTGCGGCGGAAGAGGAGTTCTCCGCGTGGAGTGCGAATGGCTGGGATCGCATCGAATTTCTGATTGCGACCAACGCAGGCGAGCCGCTGAAGCCGCTCGAAGAGATTGCATCGGGTGGAGAGATGTCTCGTGTGCTGCTGGCACTGAAGGTTACGGTCGAAGAGAGCTTCGCCGCTGGTTCTGCTCGCAAGAAAGGTAAGGCTGTTCTGCCGACGCCGCGAATGCTGGTCTTCGACGAGATCGACATCGGAATTGGCGGGCGAGCCGCAGAGGCCGTCGGACGAAAACTGAAGACACTGTCAAAGCGCCAGCAGGTGGTCTGCATCACGCATCTGCCGCAGATTGCCGCATTTGCCGATCAGCACTTTTTGATCGAGAAGGCAGACTCTGGCGGACGGACTCGTACTAGCGTCCGGCGAATGGACGCGCACGAACGCGAGCAGGAGGTGGCACGAATGCTCTCCGGCGCGAAGCTGACCGAAACCAGTCTGGAGCACGCACGCCATCTGCTCCAGTCCAGCCGGTAGGGTCTGGTGGGAGGGCAATCTGTGTGGCCAGTCTTATTGCCGGCAGAGATCTACTCACGACGCGGTTCTTCGTCTCGTTTGTCGCTTTGCTTGGGATTCGTCTCTCCCGCAGATATGCAATCGCTATCCAAATCCCCTCCCCCGAGGAATTCACAACCTTCTCCGCGCTATGCTCGATCATCTATACTGACTACGGCTTTCAACTCTACTTGCACATGCGCCAAAGAAGCCATCGGTCCCCAGACACGGATTGTGCCGCTGCCGAATAATCTCTACCGATTCTGCGCACCTAGAACAAGAACGCGGCAGCGATTGCCAAATCGTCGTCAATCTCGATTGATCCGATCCTACTTCCGCGGGAGGAGCTTAGATTGCAGTTGATTCCAACCACTTTGAACGACGTAGTTATTCTGGAACCGAAGGTCTTTGGCGATAAGCGAGGCTTCTTTCTGGAAGCCTACAATGAGGCTACCTTCAAGAGCCTCGGTCTACCCACGCATTTCGTTCAGGACAATCACTCCGGTTCGCGCAAGGGCGTTCTACGCGGCCTTCACTACCAGTTGCAGCGTCCGCAGGGCAAACTAGTGCGTACGCTTGCAGGAGAGATATTCGACGTCGCCGTCGATCTACGGCAGGGCTCCCCCTTGTTCGGACAATGGGTTGGCGTGGTGCTGAACTCAGAGAACCGGCGCTCTCTGTGGGTTCCACCCGGCTTCGGTCACGGATTTCTGGTACTGTCGGAGTTCGCCGAGGTATCCTACAAGACGACCGACTTCTACGCGCCTGAATACGAGCACACGATCCTGTGGAGCGATCCGGCAATCGACATCAATTGGCCCCTCGACGGCGAGGCAATTCTTTCCGAAAAGGATAAGGCCGGTTTGTTGCTGGCCAACGCGGAGACGTATCCAACTTCCAGTCACCTCTGAGTCTTAACGCAATGGAAGTACATCTATTCTTTTCCGGTCATCTAACTTTACGGGCAGCCTAAATTTCTATCGGGAATATCAGCGCGTGGGCGCAAGAGAAGAGGAACAATGCAACCGAGAGTATTGCTGGTGACTGGCGGCGCTGGATTTATTGGTTCCAACTTCGTTCTGAATGCCGTGCAACTGGGCCACAAGATCGTCAATCTAGATGCGCTTACCTATGCTGGCAACGTCGATAATCTAGCTTCCCTCAACGAAAATCCAGCCCACACATTTGTTCATGGCTCGATCCTCGACGGCCCGCTTGTGACCAAGTTGCTGACCACGCACCAGCCCGACGCAATCGTTCACTTTGCTGCGGAGAGTCATGTGGATCGCTCGATTCTGGGGCCGTCAGCATTTATCGAGACCAATATCAATGGAACCTTTACGCTACTCGAAGCAGCCCTGAAACATTGGCGTTCTCTCTCTCAGGTCAGCCAGAGTAGCTTCTGCTTTCTCCATGTCTCTACTGATGAAGTCTACGGATCTCTCCGCACGGACGAGCCTGCCTTCCACGAAGAGACGCCGTACCGTCCCAATAGTCCCTACTCCGCGTCGAAGGCGGCATCAGACCACTTAGTGCGCGCCTACTTTCATACATATGGCCTGCCGGTAGTTACAACCAATTGCTCGAATAATTACGGTCCCTATCAATTTCCAGAAAAACTAATTCCCCTTATAATTCACAATGCAATCAGCGGTAAGCCACTGCCAATCTACGGCGACGGACAGAATGTGCGTGACTGGCTCTATGTTGCGGATCACTGCGACGCGATTCTAACGGTACTTGAAAATGGCGAGATGGGCGAGACCTATAACGTCGGCGGCTTGAACGAGCAAAAGAATATCGACATCGTTAATATTCTTTGCGAAATTCTGGATGAGTTACAACCAGATGGATCGCCACACAACCGTTTGATTACTTATGTAAAGGATCGACCCGGCCACGACCGGCGATACGCAATCGACTGCAAGAAGCTACAGCAGGATCTTGGGTGGGCACCCAAGGAGTCATTCTATACCGGCATTCGCAAGACGGTACAGTGGTATCTTGACAATACAAAATGGGTCGAAAAGATTGTTAGTGGGGAATATCGGAATTGGATCGCAGGAAATTATTCCGTACGAAACTAATTGTCACTGGGCCGTAGATGGAGGAATTGATGAAAGGAATTATCCTTGCAGGCGGTGCTGGGACAAGACTGCATCCAGTAACCGAGGTCGTCTCGAAGCAACTGCTCCCAGTCTATGACAAGCCCATGATTTATTACCCGCTCTCGGCCCTGATGCTAGCCGGGATCAAGGACATTCTTGTTATCTCTACGCCAGTCGATACACCGCGTTTTGAGCAGCTTCTTGGTTCTGGCGAGCGATGGGGGATCTCCATCCAGTACGCCGTGCAGCCTTCGCCTGATGGACTAGCGCAAGCATTTTTGATTGGCAAGGATTTTCTTGCCGGAGAAGGTTGCTGCCTTGTGTTGGGCGACAATATTTTTTTTGGTCATAATCTTGCCGACCAATTGCGCGCAGCCGCCCAGCGCAAGCAGGGAGCAACCATATTTGCTTACGCGGTGCAGGATCCGCAACGCTACGGCGTGGTTGAGTTCGACGAGAATCGCAAGGCCATTTCTCTTGAGGAAAAACCCGCCCATCCTAAGTCGCGCTATGCCGTAACCGGAATTTATTTCTATGATAGTCAGATAGTTCATGTTGCCGAGTCGATTCAGCCTTCACCACGCGGCGAGTTGGAGGTTACTGACGTCAATCGCTGGTATCTTGAGCGTGGCCAGTTGACCACCGAACTACTCGGGCGCGGAATGGCATGGCTTGATACAGGCACGCACGAATCGCTGCTGGATGCATCGATGTTTATTCATACCGTCGAGCAGCGGCAAGGATTGAAGATTGCTTGTCTTGAAGAGATCGCTTTTCGACAAGGCTATATTGATGAGGAACAGCTACTGATGTTGGCGGTTAAACTGGGCAAGAGCAGCTATGGAGAATATTTGAAGCGGGTGGTTAGCGAGAGAACTTATTGATGACGGCAGATTCTACAAATTTCAGGATTCTTGTTACTGGCGAGAGCGGGCAGGTGGGCGAGGCACTTCAGCGCACCCTAGCGCCGCTCGGCGAGGTCTATGCACCAACGCTTGCAGCCCTCGATCTAACAGATGCGTCATCAATTCGCAAAGCAGTTCGTGAGTTTCATCCGCGCTGGGTGGTCAATGCCGCGGCACATACGGCGGTTGACAAGGCGGAGAGCGAGTCGGATTTAGCATTCTCTATTAATGCGTCCGCTCCTGAAATCCTCGCCACAGAAGCAAAAAATATTGGTGCGGCAATAATTCATTATTCGACTGATTATGTATTTGACGGGACAAAAAAGACTCCGTACGTCGAATCTGATATTACGGGTCCGTTGAATATTTATGGCAAAAGTAAACTAACTGGCGAGCAAGCTATCGATGCAAGCGGAGCAGCGTACTTTACCTTTCGCACTAGTTGGGTCTATGGAGCTACGGGTAATAATTTTCTTCGCTCCATTCTTCGACTTGCATCCGAACGCGAGCACATGCGAATCGTCAGCGACCAACACGGTGCGCCAACCTGGAGCTTCGATCTAGCGCAACTGACGGCCCATGTAATTGTTCAGATAGAACATCTGGTCGCGCAGACTAATTGCTCGCTCGTGGAAGCTGCGCTGCCGATCAGCGGCCTCTACCACGCCAGCGGTCGGGGCGAGACGACTTGGTTTGGCTTTGCGTCCGAGGCCATCGCGAAGCTACAAATACGGCAACCCGATTTAAGGCTCGCTACGGTCGAAGCCATCTCGACGGCGGAGTACCCGACAGCGGCCAAGCGCCCGGCCAACTCGCTGCTAGACTGCTCGAAGCTAGAGGCGGCCTTCGGATGGCGAATGCAGGATTGGCGGCAATCCCTCTCGCTCGTCCTCGACGATCTATTGCGATAGATAAAGGAGCCGCACTAATTGTTAGCCAAGCACTCTATAGCTACTATAGAAGACCTCTAGTACTACTAGTTGTAGATAGTGGTACTAGGGGCACCCATGTACTGGCATGACGCAGCCGGGCGCAAAAAATCGGTCAATGTCCAATAGCGGCGGCTGGGTGCTTTGGATCGTTCGACTTGAGTAGAAAGGTGAGCAGGAACACGGCTGCGGCTCCGGCGCCCAGAGCGATGTAGGCGTCCAGATAGGACAGGGACGCGGCCTGCATCAATAGCGAGCGGTAGATCATTCCCAGACCGAGAGCCTGCGCCTGTTGATTGCCATCTCCGATGCGATGCGCATAGGCGGACAGGGCCTGGAAGCTGCCTGCCAGAGCCGGAGAGGTTGGGCCCATGTGTTCGCTGAGTCGGACGATATGAAACTGTTGACGACGGGAGAGAATGGTGGTCACGATCGATGCACCGACGCTGCTGCCGATGTTGCGCATGAAGTTGGTGAGTCCGGAGACGGAGTCGCTGCGGTTTTGAGGAATGCCAAAGTAGGAGGCGGTGATGGTTGGGACAAAAATAAATCCAAGGGGTGCATACTGCATGAGCATGATAATGCAAGCTACTTTAAAGTTGATGCCCAGGGAGAGAAGTCGGGTGGAAATATAGAGACCAGCGGCGGAGAGAAGCCAGCCAAAAGCAATCAGGTACTTGGCCTGAACTTTGTTGATTAGCGCACCAACCAAAGGCATTGTGAGCAGAAGAAGCGCGGCTCCAGCAGAGACAACCAGACCGGCCTGCTCGGCAGTGTAGCCCATGAGCACCTGTAGAAACTGGGGCATAAGGACGGTGGAGGAGAAAGCCACTACGCCTGCCATGAACATGATGATGGTGGTGCTGGCGAAGTTGATATTGCGAAAGAGCTTGACGTCGACAAGCGGCTGTTTGTGACCCCACTCCCATACGGCCAGCGTGCCGAGGCATACGATAGAGGTTGCGATCAGTGTGGCAATGAAGCGCGAGGCAAGCCAGTCGTCCTCTTGACCCTTGTCGAGGAAGATCTGAAGCGCGGAGACGCCGAGGACAAGCAGGGCGAGGCCGACGTAGTCCAGTCGCATCTCGCCACGCTTGAAGCGACGCAGGAAAGGCGGGTCCTCGACCAGTTTATAGACCAGGCCGCTGAGCAGAAGCCCTACCGGCAGATTGATTAGGAAGATCCATCGCCAGGAGTAGTTGTCGGTAATCCACCCGCCAAGGACTGGGCCCAGTGCTGGGGCTACCATGGTCGTGATGCCAAACAGTGCGAATGCCGCGCCGCGCAGCCGAGGCGGAAAGGAATCGGCCATGATGGACTGCGACATCGGCTGTAGGCCACCACCTCCGGCACCCTGTAACGCACGTGCAATCAGGAGAATGGGAAGGCTGGGAGCTAAACCGCAGAGCAGCGAACTCAGGGTAAAAATGGCAATGCAGATCATGAAGAATCGCTTACGGCCCAGCGCGCTGGAGATCCATCCCGTGATGGGGAGAACGATGGCGTTGGCTACCAGATAGGTGGTAAGCACCCAGGTACTTTGGTCTTGACTGGCTCCGAGATTGCCCGAGATGTGGGGCAGGGCGACGTTTGCGATGCTGGTGTCGAGGACCTCCATGAACGAAGCAAGAGCGACCACGACGGCGATCAGCCAGGGGTTGTAGGCTGGCTTCCAGGATTGTGTAGGTGCATCGTCGGCCAACGGGCTGCTCCTTGTAATTATCATAAAGCACAACGAAATAATGCGTCTTGTATTAGGCTTGGGTAGATTGCCAGGTATTTACAGCGTTGGTGTAATACATTTTCCTACAATGTGGGCAGTACGGATCGCGAGAAGGTCTAGTTCGAGACCGTCAAACTGACGACGGGCATAGGGTCCAGTGTTGTGGCGTAGGCGGTAGAGGACGTCGACTGCCGATCCCTTATTGAGCGCATAGCGTCGGCAGCGTTCGGCCCAGCCGATGGCATCTCGGCTCCAGCCAAGCGCGGGGATGGCAGGCGGGACAGGCATATCATATGCGGCGGACGTACCGCGCTGCGACAATTGCAGGCCAACATGTCTGGCTTGAATAAAGCGGACGGGCGCGGCGAGAACGGCGTTGCGGGTCAGGAAGACCGGCTCCGGGTTATCTACGCCGAAGGGAGCCAGCCGCGTGATCCACGCGTACAGATCAGGAGTGATCTGGGCAAAGTCGAGTTCGGCGTCATAGTCGAGTTGCGGGGTAAGTAGGTTCGTGGTCAGGTGAGTGGCGGCGTACTGTCTCATGCGCTCACGCAGCAGGTCGATGCGGTCTGAGGCGAGCGAGAATCCGACTGCATGGGCGTGGCCTCCGAAGCGATGGAAGAGCGGAGCGGCGGGCTCGACGGTGTCGGCCAAGGCGATAGCGTCCAGCAGATGAAAGCCGGGCACGGAGCGGCCCGATCCGTGCGCGTCGCCATCGGCATGGGTGAGGACCAGCGCGGGGCGGCCCGTGCGCTCGACTATGCGCGAGGCGAGAATTCCCAGAACTCCGCGATGCCAGTCGGGGTGGTCGAGGATGAGACACTCACGCGGATAGTTGCCGTCGGCGTCTATGAGGGAGCGCAACTGATCGTCGATCGAGTCGAGCGCGCGCGCCTCGGAGTCGCGACGATCCTGGTTGAGCCGGTCGAGCTTCTCGGCTAAATCGCGGGCGCGAGCGGCGTCGCGCGTGAGAAATAGCTCAACCACGTCGTCGGCAATGTCCATTCGGCCAGCGGCGTTGATGCGCGGCGCAAGTCGAAAGCCAACCTCAGTTGCGGTCGGCGCGCGGTTGGTAGGAATCTTCGCTATCTGCATCAAAGCACGCAGGCCGGGCTGTACAGGATTTGCCAGTCCGGTAAGGCCAAGAGCGACGATCGCACGATTTTCACCGGTGAGCGGGACCGAATCGGCGACGGTTGCAATCGCCACCAGTTTAAGGAACGACGGCACCAGAACGCGGCGGGTGCGGGCGCGGAAGGCGTCGGGGTCTGGCGTAAGGTTGGCTGCGGCGGCCAGCAGTGCCTGCGCCAGTTTGAAAGCAACAGCTGCTCCACAGAGGCTTTTGTTGGGATAAGGGCAACCGGGCTGCGCGGGGTTCACCACGGCAAGAGCGTCGGGCAACTCGGTTGCCGAGTCGGGCAGATGGTGGTCGGTGACGATCAGGTCCATTGCCAGCGCACGGGCCTCGACGGCCTCGGCGACGGCGCGAATGCCCGTGTCCACACTAATGACAAGACGTACGCCATTGGCTGCGGCCTCAGCGAGGATGACGTTCTTCATGCCGTAGCCCTCGCGAATGCGATGGGGGACGTGGAAGGTCACAGTCGCAGGCTTGGCGGGATCGATGGCGAGCGCAACGCGCTCGATAGCGGTCTTGAGCAGAACGGTCGCAGTGGTCCCGTCCACGTCGTAGTCGCCATAGATGAGGATCGGCTCACTGGCTAGGATAGCGGAGAGGATGCGCTCAATGGCGCGTCCGATGCCCAGTAGTTGCGCTGGATCAGTCGCGGGATCGTCCAGCAGGGCGGCAAGCGAGGGGTTGAGAAATACTTCGGCGGAGGCTGGCGTGTCGATGTCACGCGCAACCAGTATCTGTGCGATGGGGAGTGGACAGGCGAGTTGCGACGCGAACGACGCAACGGCACTGGAATCAGCGCTCTTGGCAATCCACGCAGGATTCACCGCTGAATTGGTTTGCCCCAGCGAATCGTACGCGAACTGCGGATCGTTTGCGATCTGCAATGTCTGGTCAGTCTTCCTCGTCGTGGTGGTGGCCGTCTTCGTCATCTTCATCAAGGACTAGACCGCCGAGATCGGTAACGGTCTCGATCAGCTCCTGAAACTGCTCGTACCACTCGGTTGAGGTCTCGAAGAGGAACATAACGCCCTGATGAGCGAATCCAAGCTGTAGGTAGCCGAGTTGGCCAACGTGCTTGACCAATGACTCGGCCTCTTCGATCTCAATTCCATCGGCTTCGGGGTAGCTCTGCTCGCGAAGCTGCTCGAGCAGAATGGCGACATCGGCCTTCTCCAGCGTAACCTCGCTCATGGTGATGAAGCTGACGCCGGAGGCCTTGGCATGCTCGACGAAGTCCTTCCACGAGTCGGCGTCGTCATCCTCAAAGAAGACCGCTGGGACCTCTTCCGTGACGTATCCATTGAAGCGGCGAAGTCCGTGACCGGCGATGAAAGCCACCATGTCGTCTTTGAGCGCGATGAGATTGTCGGGTTGCATG
>CAZPZL010000033.1:811-12762 GCA_964590925.1 uncultured Granulicella sp. | reverse complement strand
GCGTCTGTGCGGTCGAGGTCGAGGTTGCGACGGTCTGGGTTATGTTTGATGTGGTTGAGCCTGTGGGGTACAGATTCCAATCCATGGTCATGGTGTTGGCATCGTCCGCCAAGCCGGTAAACTGGATTCCCGACACGTCCTTCGCTGGCGTAAGTAGGTTGCCTGACGAGTCAAACGTCAACGTGCCGGTCGTGTTCGCCGTTGTGGTCCCGCTGGTCAGATCGGCCGCAGGCAGGCTGATCGAGTAGCTCCATGTATTGTCCGCTGTTTTGGTGAAGTTGATTGTTGCCGCATGGCTGGTGCCTAGCGAATCGTACATGGTGATGGTCTGGGAGAACGCTCCACCCACGGCCGCGGCGGCATCCAGATTCGCCGTAACGGAGAAGTTCGCGGTCGCCGACGCGGCCTGAGTTGCATTCACCGGAATTTGCAGCGTGGTCAAGGGAGTATTGGTGCTCACTGTTCCATTGACCGCCGCATATCCCATCACGCCGTCTCCCGATGAGGTCTGCAGATTGCCGCTCTCATCCAACTGGAAGTTGCCATCGCGGGTCAGATCTTGAGCACCCTCCGCGTCCACCACGAAGAATCCATTGCCGTTGACTGCCATATCCGTGGAGCTGGTCGCAGTGTTCAGCGACCCACCCGTGTAGTCGGTTACTGTTCCTGCGACCTGCGTTCCCAATCCAACCTGCAACGCATCGCCCGAACCCGTAGTCCCGATATTCTGGTAGAACAGATCGGAGAAGGTCGTCGTCTGGGTTTTGAACGCCGTTGTGTTCAAGTTCGCCAGATTGTTTCCGATCGTATCCAGCGCGACCGAGTTTGCTTCGAGTCCTGTCAGTGCAATTGAAAATGATGGCATTGCCGTTTCTCCTTGAAGAGGAATAGTAAAAGGGAATCAACCCTGAGTGTTTAAGATCGCCGACTCTGCGGCTATTGAATCCGGCCTAAAATTCCCAGCCGGGATCACCGAGGTCACTAGTTGCTCGTGCCGTTCGTCGTGCTATCCACTCCGCTCGCGCCACTACTCGATGTCGCTGGCATGGCATCGACCATCGCCACCGACTGTGCATTCGCGTTGGCTTGCGTCACACCCGATACGGAGGAAGACGTACTCGACGTCGCGCCCGCAGCCGTATCCAGCGCCGTGATGCCCGAGTTGATGCTCACCAATTGCTGCAGACTGTTCACGTTCACCATTTGCGAGATGTATGCAGTCGGATCGGTCGGCGTCGTCGGATCCTGATTCTTCATCTCCGCCACCAGTAACGTCAGAAAATCGTTAGCTGTAATCGTCGAACTGTCCGTAGACGAAGTAGATGCTGTCGAGGGTGTTGTTTCCTTCGCCGTTGCCGTCTTCGCAGTTGTCAGTGCCTTGGCCACACTCGTCGCCGAGTTTGCCATCTGCGACGAACTTGTTGCTGTCTGCAAAATACTATTCATGATTTGACCCTTTCCTTTCGGCCTACCCATCAATCTTTCAGATCCGTCATTGCATCTCGTGAAGTTCTGCACTGTGCATTCTTGAACCCTGCTTTTACCGCCAACCAGCTTGTTCCGCTTAACCGTTCCTCTACAAAACTTCGCTGAACCTACGCGCTGACGTTCAACCAACCTCCGCTGCCACCTGCCCACACCACATTCGCCTGCGAAATTGCGCCATTGAGTCCCCAATCGTTTGCAGCAATTGCGCTGGGGGTGACCACATCGCTGCCAGAGCCATCTGAGCCTGCCAAATCATTCGGGATGGCAACATCAGAGTTGATTGCGACAACCGCCGAGTCGTCCCTTCCCGCATCGGTCGAGCCGGAGCCTGCAGAGCCCGTATCGCTCCCCATCGACGCACTCGTCTGCGATGCGCCGGAGTTGTCGCGCGACGAGTGCTGCCCCTGTGCCCCGCTACTGTCTCCGGTGGTCGCGTTCATCGAACTGGATGTCTCCGCGATACGATGCACCGCGATGCCACTCACGTTGACCGCCTCCGACTGGAGGTAGCTGGACATCTCCGGCACAGCGGCTTTGACCGCGTCGTGCGCTACCGAACTGGTCGTCAGAGAAGCCGTCACCGTGCCAGCGGGATCCATCTCGGCGCGAATCTGCAACCATCCATGCGTTCCGTCGAAGACGCCAACCTCAAGTCTGGTCGGACTAGACGACAGCACCTGATGTCCGTTATCAACTGCCACACTGGCTGGATTCGTCACAGCGGCCAGAAGATCCGTTCCTGCGTTCGACGAGCCAGAAGTAACTGAGCCGCTGGACTCCGCCGTGGCGACGGGCGACGAGGCCGGTATGGTCTGCAATGCCGCCGAGCCCGTCTGCGAAGCGTCCAGTTGCGCGTGGCTGACCGCGCTGCTCGATAGCCGTGCGGACGCCACTGTTCCGGTTTGGGTCGCAGACGGCGCTGAATCGGAAGCCGCTACTTTTTCTGCCGATGCTATCTTTCGAGTCCCCCCCGCCGAGACAGCCTTCTGATTTGCCATCTGCGTTATGGTTGCCGTGCCACCTTCGCTCGCCAGTTGCACAGCGCTCGCAAACGCATTATTCGTCCCCACACCATCTGTTGCGGAATTGCTCTGCGCCGCGGTCGGCGAAGTGGTCGCCGCGCCTGTTGCTGTTACACTGCTTGCCAACCTATTGGAGCCGGGGGATTTGCCAGATGTCGCAGCACTCGCTGACTCTGTCTGCGCAGTAATCGCCTGAGCAGCCAGTGCCTGGGCAGCCGCGACCTGCGCCGTTATATCTGACGTGGGAGAGACCGCTGTCGCAGCGAGTGCTGTCGCGGTCCTCGTCCCGCTACCGGTGTCGGACTTGGCAACCGAATTCTTGTCTTTTTCTCGCGTGATAGGAGTTGTCTCGCGCTTCGTCCCTAAAGAATCCGCCTTGGTCAACGCCGCGCTTGTAGCAGAATTCTGCGTGCTTTCCAGTTGACTGGCCACCACGAGACTCTTCTGAGTCGCAAGCGGTGCCACACTTGCTGCGACCGATGCCGACTCCTGTGCCAACGGTGCGACGTTTGCTATCGTTATCGCAGTCGAATTCGATTCAGCATCGGTCAGAGATGTAGCGACATTAGCCTCGACTGGCGTCTTAGCCTTTGTCGTAGAAGCTGCATTTGCCGCAGCAGAGTTGGAAGTCGCTTGGGCAAGTGTCTTCGCGCCTTGCGCAGCATCGTCGGACAACGCAGCCTGCGTGGCAAGTCTAGCATTCTGCACAGCCTCTTTTGTGTTCGACGAGAGGACAGTTCTATCGTTCGTATCTACAGATTCTGCATTCTTCGCAACGTTGCCTTCTGCGATGCGGCCTGCCGTAATTGCGGCTTTACCGTCCGCCACGCTCTTTGCCGCAGCGGTTAAAGAAGCAGCACTCAGAGTAGCTGACTGATTGGCGACGCCGGCTGTAGCACTTGCAGTCGAAGCCGATTGATGAGTAGTGCTCGCAGCACTCTGCGACGAATCCGCAGCCGTACTAACGATTGTGCTTGCTGTGCTGCTGCCCAATGCTGTCGATGTGCTCGTAGCATTACTGTTTGCTGGCGGATTGGCACTATGCGTACTTGTGCCCAACTCCTGTTGCAAAGTCAGACTAAAGGTGTCCGTCGTCGAAGAAGAATCAGCCGTGCCGATAATGTTGACTGGAGCGACAGCCGATACCGTATCTGCGAGTCCTATATTCGCTGCCTGCATCTGGCCCTGCCTTTCGACACCGAGAGCAAAGCATTTCAGCGGCCAAAGTTTTGCCCGCGAAATCCTCTGCAATTAGGACTGCTTCATATTTGCCCCATCGATCTATCGAAAACCGCCGTGAAATGCCCATCTCAATGCCAATCTTCTGCCAGAGCGAAGCGGGCCGAGTGGAATCTTCTTATGAGTTAAATTCTGTCAACAGGCAGTATCAGGCCGATCACCGGATTTGATTATTGAATTTGCTCTAATCCGCATACATCACTCATGGCCGCCCGCTTGCCTTAATCATCGCCAGGGTGCGGCCTATTACAGTCTCTGGGACAGTCCGTGGGAGTAGCGGGGTTGGGCGAGCGGGATATGCTGATCGCCGAATGCCCTGCGATGGCTGGCATCCTATGCTGCGCGAAGGGCTTAAGCTGCACGGCGCTGGAAGGCTGGCCGAGGCAGCAGAGCGCTATCAGCAGGCGCATCTGGCCGATGCAGACGACCCCGAGGCTCTGCTGATGCTGGGAATTCTGGCGCGCCAGTCCAACCAGCCCACAGCCGCAATCGAGTTGACGATGCAGGCCGTGCATCTGCGTCCGCGACGTGCACATTATCACTTGAACCTCGGGCTGGCCTACTTTGCCAACGGAGATTACGAGGCAGCAGAGAACTGCTATCGAGACGCGCTGCTGCTGGACGGAAAGCTGGCACAGGCATGGTGCAGTTTGGGTGAACTGGCTCAGACTCGCAACAATTCCACGGTAGCCGAGGGTTGTTATCGACTGGCCGCTGCCGTCAATCCTGGCCACTGGCAGACGGCGCTGGCTCACGGCAATCTCCTGGCTCGCCAGAGGCGGTACCGCGAGGCCGAGGCGGTCTTTGCCACCGCGTTGGCGCTTGCTCCGGACGAGCCGGAGCTGCATCAGGCTGCCGGTGCTGCAATCGCCGCTCAGGGCCGGCACACTGTGGCACTCGAACACTATCGGCGAGCCATCGCACGGCAGCCGAACTTTGCCGAGGCATACCTGATGCAGGGCAACTCGCTGTTTGAGTGCGACAACTTCGTCGCGGCGGCGATCAGCTATCAGCAGGCGATTCGGCTGCGCCCCGGCTACACCAAGGCCATCTGCAATTTGGGCAACACCCTGTTCCGCCTGAATCGCATAAAAGAGGCCGTGGGTTGCTATGAGCGCGCGTTGACGATCGATCCAACGCTAGCCGCCATCTACAACAATCTGGGCAATGCGCTGGTGGAGCGACTAGAATTCGAGCGCGCCGAAGGGTGCTTCCGCAAGGCACTCCTGCTGGATGCGAGCGATCCGAAGTTCTACAACGGCCTGGGCAACGTGTTGCTACGTCGGTTCGCACTGGGCGAGGCCGAGCAAGCCTACCGCGACGCGCTGGCACTGGACCCCCTCTACGCCGTCGCCCATGTGAATCTGGCGACTGCTTTGATGAAGCAGGGCCGCTCACAGGAGATGTACGAGCACTATCAGTGCGGGCTAGCACTGAACCCGGACTCGCCCGGAGCGCGTTATAACCTGTCAATTGCCGACCTGCGCGCGGGCAAGTTTCGCCAAGGATGGCTGGGACACGAGTCGCGCTGGCAGTTTCATGAGCTGCACATGAAGCCACGACCCTTCGCCGTCGACTTCGGCCAGACGCCAGCCGTACCGCAGTGGAGAGGCGAGGCTATCGCTGGCAAGACAATTCTGCTGCACGCCGAGCAGGGCTTCGGCGATACGATTCAGTTCGCACGCTATGCTCCGCTGGTGGCCAAGCGTGGCGCGCGAGTAGTGCTGGAGGTGCAGGCACCACTGCGTAGGCTAATGAGCAATCTGCCCGGAGTGGATCAAGTGGTTGCGCACGGCGACCCGCTGCCCAGCTTCGACCTTCACTGTCCACTGATGAGCCTGCCCTTTGCCTTTGACACGACGGTAGAGACTATTCCAGACATAACGCCCTACCTAAGTGCGCCGTCGAGCTCCATAGCAGAGGCGCACAAGCGATTTCCCAACCACGACCAGTCGCCGAAATCGCTGCGCGTCGGCATCATCTGGGCGGGCAATCCGAAGCACCGCGGCGACGGGTTGCGCTCGATCCACCTGAGCGCGCTGGAACCACTGGCAAGTATCCCCGGTCTTATGCTGATCTCGGTCCAGAAGGATGCGGCGACCGAGCAGATACGCAAGGTCAGCGAGCGGCTTCGCTCGCGCATAATCGATACGGGGGCCACACTAAACGACTTCGCAGATACTGCGGCGCTGGTCTCGACACTCGACCTTGTGATCTCGGTCGATACTGCGGTGGCTCATCTATCTGGGGCACTCGGCGTCCCCGTCTGGCTGCTGGTACCGTACTTGGCTGACTGGCGATGGATGGAGAATCGCGATGACAGCCCTTGGTACCCTACCACGCGCATCTTCCGCCAACCATCGCCGGGTGACTGGGGCGGAGTAGTAGATCAAGTGGCTCGAACTCTGCGCGCGACTTGTCTGTAAGACTCCGTCATAGACGGATTTGAATCCACCTTTAATCCCCTCCAAAGTGGTAGACAACTCCCCCTAAGTAGGCAAAAGTTTGCACATTGAGCTTTTGTGCTGCCACTAAGTTATTGAATACACACAAACAGGTTTGGTCCTGTGGGTGCTAAATACAGGGCACAACACAGATTCATCCTACAAGCCAGATTGAGAGGCGAGTGGCAGGTGGATCTAACGAAGGATTTGCAAGAACCACCGCTCCCCAGCGGAAATTCAGGAGGATTCTATGAAGACACTTGGCAAGCTAGCAGTATTTGGAGCGGCTCTGGCCGTATCCGCGTCCATCGCCTCGGCGACGCCCATCACTCTAGGAAGCTACTCATCTACCGGAACAGCGATCGTCGGCGACGCCAACTCAGCACTGCGTCTGACCGGCGTCGATCTGACGGGAACAATACCAACCGGTCTGGGTACTCTTACCGCTCCCGGTTCCAGCGCAACATATACGCTAAGTCCTGGCACAGTATGGAGTGGCCCATTGACCAATTCAACATGGGTTGGAGAATCCGCCACGGCTGGCCCGGGTGGAACCAACCCCCCGTATGGCTACTATGAGTTCACAACTACGTTCAGCGCCACGGCTGGAAACTACTACGGATCGCTGAATGTGCTGGCGGACGATACAACCGAGGTCTATTTGAACTACGGTACAGCCGAACAGACGTTACTGGTTCCATTTGGAGCATTAGGTGGCGACAATCACTGCGCAGACCATGCTCCAACTTGCTCGGTGGAAGACAGTCTCAGCCTGAGCGGGCTAAGTCTTCTTGCCAGCAATAATCTGACCTTTATAGTGGAACAGGCGGGTACAGAGTCCCCTGGAACTGATCCTTCAGGTATTGACTTTGACGCATGTTTGACCCAAACCCCCGAGCCTAGCAGTTTGATTCTGCTTGGAACGGGATTGGTAGGCGCAGCGGGAGCCTTCTTCCGCAGACGTCAGTCGAAGCAGAGCCAGATGGCGGTCTAGTTATTCCACTTCCTCCTGAAGGCATCAGACGGAACGCCGCTTCGGTGGCGTTCCGTTCTTTTTTTGCCTCAGATAGTAAAGTGTTGGTATGAGTGAGAAACGAGAAGTTGAAGCGCTAAAAACGGGCGCTAATGGCGAAAGCCAGCGGATTGTTAGCGCAGATGTCGACACTGGCCCTGCCAGACGGGCCGCTGCGCCGCTGGCCGAGGCAATCTCGATCATGGCTCGGCTGCGCGCACCCGACGGCTGTCCGTGGGATCGCGAGCAAAGCTTCGACTCGATCAAGCGTCACACGTTGGAGGAGACATACGAAGTCTTTGACGCCATCGAACGGCGCGC
Organism: uncultured Granulicella sp.; assembly: GCA_964590925.1. GTDB lineage: Bacteria > Acidobacteriota > Terriglobia > Terriglobales > Acidobacteriaceae > Edaphobacter. Next base: position 5,236 of record CAZPZL010000033.1, on the reverse strand, counting down.
TTGGCCAGACCTAAAAGATGAATTGGGCGATCTGCTGCTACAGATTCTCTTCTACGCGCAGATGGCAAACGAGGCCGGCTACTTTGATATTGCCGATGTGGCGACGAATCTGAACGCCAAGCTGATTCGACGTCATCCACATGTCTTTGCCGTTGATGGAGAGTTGGCCGAGGCCAGAGATTCGGACTCGGTGCTGCGCAACTGGGAACAAATAAAGCTTTTAGAAAGAAAGATGAATGAAGCGGATTATATTTCTTCGACCTCCGCGCTGGACACAATTGCACACTCGATGCCAGCAGTGATGGAGGCCGGAAAGTTGGGATCGAAGGCTGCCAAAGTGGGATTTGACTGGCCCAACTGCGAGGGTCTCTTCGAGAAACTACAAGAGGAGATCGGCGAACTGAAGGTGGAGATTGTGAAGCGGAACGCGGCGACGCAGGCGGGTCTCGATTCGCCACAAGAATGCCTCAATCCTCCACCGAACCCGGTTGAGGAAGAGCTGGGAGATCTATTATTTACAGCTATAAACCTGGCACGGCACTTGAAGGTTGATGCGGAGTCCGCATTACGCGGTGCGAACGCCAAGTTTCGTCGGCGCTTTGGCTACATGGAGGCAGACGCGGGTGGCTTTGAAGCGCTTGCGAGGCTCGCGCCCGAGCAGTTGGAGGCACTGTGGAAACGAGCAAAGTGCGCGGGCAGGGACGCGGCCGATGGACGTGAGTCGTGAGCAGCGTGGCATCTGGCAAAGAGAATTAATAACAAATGTGTTATTCAAATCGATGCTTCGAGCGATCAGATATTTGGCGGAACTGATTTACAGCCTGTGATTACCATTAATTGAACGCAAGCGAAGCTATCGGACCAATAGGCGCGGCTGGTATCATTGGGGCGTTCAAAATCCGACTGATCGCTAGGAGCGTAGGAATGCAGGTTTCGACGGTGGTGAGCAGCGAAAGAAGCCAGAGCAGCAAGGGCGTGGCCGTGTTTCCGCCCGGCCAAATTGCTCTATTCGTGCTGGTTACGGTTCTATTCTTTCTGTGGGGGATGTCCAACAACCTGACCGACATTCTGGTGCAGCAGTTTCGCAAGTCGTTCGAGCTATCTCGACTAAACGCGCAGCTTGTTTCCACCGCTAACTTTACCGGTTACTTCTGCATGGCGATTCCGGCAGCTCTGGTGATGAGGCGCTGGGGATACAAGGTCGGTATGGTGACGGGGCTGGCGCTGTTCGGCTCCGGAATGGTGATGTTCTGGCCTGCGGCGGTGAGTGGGTTGTACGCTCCATTTCTGGTGGCTCTATTTGCGGTCGGCTGCGGTGCGTCAATTCTGGAGACGGCGGCAAATCCCTTCATGGCGCAGTTTGGGCCGGCTCCGACCAGTGAGCGGCGGCTGAATTTTGCTCAGTCGTTCAACCCTCCCGGTACGATTCTTGGGGTGTGGATCGGGCGGCAGTTCATTTTCTCTGGCGTGGAGCTGACGCCTGCGCAGGTGGCCGCAAAGAAGGCGGCCGGAACCTACACTGCGTATCTGCACGGAGAGATCATGCGCGTGGTGCCCACCTATATCGCGCTGGGGTCTGCGGTGCTGTTGTTTGCGCTGTTGCTGTCGCGGATGCGCTTCCCGAAGATGGAGAGCGAGCATGAGGGTGAAGGCAGCGGGCATGGCAGCTTCGCCGCGCTGTTGCACTATCCGCAGTTATGGTTTGCGGTGGGTGCGAACGTGCTGAACGTGGGCGCGCAGATTTGCGTTTGGAGCAACACCATTTTCTATCTGAAGCAGTACACGGCACTCGGCGAGAGACGTGCTGCGGACTTCATCATATATTCGCTGGCAGCTATGCTCGCGGGACGATTCCTGACCACTCCGCTGATGAAGTATGTATCGGCCAGCAAGCTACTGGGAATCTATGGAGCAATCAACGTGCTGATGATGGCGCTGGCGGTGACACGTCCGGGGATGACTGGCGCGTACGCGATTGTGGCGACCAGCTTCTTTCTGTCAATTATGTTCCCAACCATATTTGCACTGGGGCTGAAGGGGCTGGGCGAGAATACCAAGCTGGGTGGGTCGATGCTGGTGATGGCGATCGTCGGCGGAGCAGTCTTTCCGCTCATACTGGGCAAGATTGCAGACCGCACGGGGAGCATGGCGATGGGCTTCCTGGTGCCGCTGGCTTGCTTTGCTGGCGTCTCGGCTTATGGATTCGCAGCACCACTGATACTGCCGCCTCCGGGAAATACCGACCCTAACGCTGGAGCGCTGGTAGCAGAGCGCGGTTACGGAGTTTAGAGAGTCCCGCAAAGATACGGTAACGGCAGATTGTTGGCACGCCTCGTGAATTAGATGTGCTGGCGTTGCGGTGCAGGTTGAACGGGACTCCTTGCGGGGTTCCGTTTTACTGTGCGCCTGCTAATTATTTCAGCGCCCAAGTATGATGGAAGACACGATATGGCTCGCTCAACCGAATTGCACAACACTTCCCTGCCCCTTCTTCGCGACTTTGTGAAGCTAACGCGCGCGCACTCGCTGGTTCCCGTGTATCGCAGGCTGACAGCGGATTTGGAGACACCGGTCTCGGCCTTTCTACGCATCGCGCACGACCAGCCAGAGGCCTTTCTGCTGGAGTCGGTTGAGGGCGGAGAACACGTTGGGCGGTACACGTTTATTGGTATCGAGCCGTACAAGAAGATTCTTTCGCGCGGCACCACGATTGTGGTCGAAGAGGGTGGAAAGCGGCGAAGCTTTGACGGCGATATTTTTGCGGAGCTGAAACGCGCGCTCAGCGGTCACACTCCGGCGCAACTGGCAGGATTGCCTCCGTTTACGGCGGGTGCTGTGGGCTTCTTCTCCTATGACGTTATACGCCAGATCGAGCGGCTGCCTTCGCTTGCAGTCGATGAGCTGGGTGTCGCCGACGCCTGTCTGATGTTCTTTGATCTGGTGCTTGCGTTTGACCATGTGAAGAAGGAGATTCTGCTGATTGCTACATCCGACCTGATACGCGAGAAGGCTGCGGCGCGGTCGAAGGGAAAGACTGCAACGCAGATTGCATCAGCGGCCTACGCGCGGGCGGTGAAGCGGCTAGATGGGCTGGAGCGCCGGCTGGAGCGAGCATTGCCGAAGCCGACAAAGTCGCGAGCGGGCGGGCGGGGTGCGCTAAAGCTGATCGCGCGAACTCCGAAGGCGAAGTTTCTGAAGTCGGTGCTGAAGGCCAAGGAGTACATTGCGTCGGGCGATGTCTTCCAGTGCGTGCTCTCGCAGCGATTCGACTGTGTTCCGGGAGTGGATGCCTTCGATGTCTATCGCTCACTGCGGATTGTGAACCCGTCGCCGTATATGTACTTCCTGCGATTCGCAATGGAAAGGCCGGAGTTGTCGAAGGAGAAGAAAACGAAGGCTACCGTTGCGCACATCGTCGGCGCTTCGCCGGAGCTGCTGGTGCGGGTGCATGGGCGCTCGGTGGAGTACAGGCCGATTGCCGGGTCGCGACCGCGATCCACCAACGAAGTCGAGGATCGAGCGCTGGAGGCGAGCCTTCGCGCGGACGAGAAGGAGGTCGCAGAGCATGTGATGCTCGTCGATCTGGGACGCAACGACGTGGGGCGTGTCAGTGAGTTCGGGAGCGTCAAGGTGAAGGACTTGATGTTTGTCGAGCGCTACAGCCACATCATGCATCTGGTCAGCTCACTCGAAGGAACGCTGAAGCCGGAGCTGGATGCTATCGATGCCTTCCGCGCATGTTTTCCGGCGGGGACGCTGAGCGGTGCGCCAAAGATTCGCGCAATGGAAATTATCGAAGAACTGGAGCCGGCGCGACGTGGCGTCTACGGCGGGTCGATTCTATACGCAGACTTCAGCGGAAATTTAGATTCATGCATCGCCATCCGAACGCTGTTTATGAATGGCGAGAGGGGCTACATTCAGGCGGGCGCGGGACTTGTCGCCGACTCCGTCCCGGAGACAGAGTTCATCGAGTGCACCAACAAAGCCCGGGCGGTAGTGCGGGCGATTGAGCGGGCGCGACAGAAATAGAAAGGTCGATGCAGCCTAGTTGCGCTGACTACGGGCGATGGCGGATTTGGCCTCATTGTCTGCCTCACGCTTGCGTTCGCTGGCGCGCTTATCCCACTCCTGCTTCCCCTTGGCCAGAGCAAGTTCGCACTTGACGCGTCCGTGGCGAAAGTAGAGTCGGATAGGGATCAGGGTAAATCCCTTCTGCCGGGTGGCGATCTCCAGCTTGCGAACCTCGCCTTTGTGCAGCAAAAGCTTACGCGTGCGCAGCGAATCGTGATTCATGGCGTTGCCGTGCGAGAACGGGCCGATGTGCGCGTTGAGCAAAAAGCACTCGCCGTCCTTGAGCAGGCCGTAGGAGTCCTTGAGGTTGGCCTTGCCCTCGCGGATGGATTTGACCTCGGTGCCGCGCAG
>CAZPZL010000033.1:0-801 GCA_964590925.1 uncultured Granulicella sp. | reverse complement strand
GCAGAGCGACACCAGCCTCGTACTTATCGAAGAGCGCGTAGTGGAAGCTGGCCGAGCGGTTGAAGGCGGCATCGCGCGCTCCAGCGGCGACCGGATCACGATCCTTCTGCTTGACTGCGGGCTTGAGTGCGGCGGCAACCGTCGGATTGGAGAGGGATCTGGGCATGACAAGAGCGGCTGTAGGCGTACACCCGCAACAACTCAGTTTAACATGGTTGCGAAAAGCTTTTTACATAGCGTCTCACTTGTTGACTCGGGCAACGTCTAATCAACACCGGGCAGTTGCAATCATGTTTTTAGCTGCGGGGGATTCTGTCAACGGACAGGCGGAAAGACAGGTCAGATGAAGCGTGCAATCGGCGGGCCGAAGGCCCTCGCAATGCTATACTCGGCACAGCCGCAACAGTCCAACTCGCAGGTTTGTCCAGCTATTGTTCCTTCGATCGACGGCCTGTCTCTGGTCGTGTCGCGGAGCAATTCGTTGGGAACCAAACTAATTGGTACCAATCAGATACTTGACGTAAAGGAAGCGCACAGCATCGGCATGACTTGCAACCATCCCCACCGGCTTACCCGACTCCCAATCCGCCTTGCCACACGATTCTGTCATCCCCGATCGCGCGCTGCACTGTTTGGCATCCTTGCAGTGCTGTCACTGGCGTCATTTGCGCCGTCTGCCTGTGCCCAGAGTGCAAGCTCGTGGGAGAGCCGCGGCCAGAAGGCCGAGTTGCACGAGGACTACGACGCCGCCTATGAGGCCTACCTGCACGCACACAAGAAAAAGCCCGCGGAGATGCGCTA